>ONJE01000206.1 GCA_900318045.1 uncultured Eubacteriales bacterium | reverse complement strand
AGGCTTAGTGGGTTCGAGCGCCCGGAAAACTCTCCAGTGGAGAGTTTTCAGCGAGAACGGGCCGGCAGGCCCCGGAGCTAAGTCAAGGGAAATCAACGCCGAAATGCAGGCAAAGACGCCGTAACTGCAACGGAGTTTCCAGCCAATTGCACTTCAGGCATTTTAGAAACACACTCTAAGCATGGCAATTGACAATTCTTGGGAGGGCACGACTATGAACTACGCAACCCTGGATCGCCTTGTCGATTCCTACAGGGACGAATTGATTGAAAACATACGCAAGTGGATCGCCATCCCCTCGGTGCAGGGCGAGCCCGCGGGCGAAAACGCGCCTTTTGGCAAATATGTGCGCCGGATGCTGGACACTGCACTGGAGGACGGGGCGCGTTTCGGCTTCGAGGTGCGGGACATCGACGGCTATGCCGGCGACATCAGCTATGGCGACGGCGAGCAGACCATGGGCATGCTGGCCCATTTGGACGTGGTGCCCCTGGGCGACGGCTGGAAGCACGACCCCCTGGGCGGCGAAATCGAAAACGGCAGACTGTACGGCCGCGGCACTACCGATGACAAGGGGCCTGCGCTGTGCGCGCTGTACGCGATGCGCGCGGTAAAGGAAGCTGGCATACCGCTGAAGCACAGGGTACGGCTGATCCTGGGTTGCGACGAGGAAACGGGCATGAGCGACATGCACCACTACGCCAGCAAGGTGAAGATGCCCGACTACGGCTTCTCCCCCGACGCCGAGTTCCCGGTGATCAACATCGAAAAGGGCGGCGTGCATATGCGCCTGTCGAAGGTCACCGGCGGTGAAGAGGGCGCGGCGATGCCCGTTTACAGCCTGTACGCCGGGGAGCGGCCCAACGTGGTGCCCGCCGAGGCCACCGCGGAGGTGGGACTGGGCGAGATGACCCTGGAGGCGCTGAACGACAAACTGGCCGACATCGCCGCCGCCCATGATCATTTCGTGCTGAAGGCCGAACCCGGGATCGTCGGACGGGCGAAGATTATCGCCACCGGCGTCAATGGCCACGCTGCCATGCCCTGGAGTGGTGTCAACGCCGCCGGGATGCTGCTGGTAGCCCTTAACGAGCTCGGGGCCGGAGGCGGCAGCCGGGAGGCCATCGCCATGCTGGCCGAAGCTGTGGGCATGGACTACACTGGCCAGGCGCTGGGCATTGCCTGCAAGGACGAGCTGTCCGGCGAATTGACGTGCAGCCTGGGCATACTCCGCTACGACGATAACGAGATTTCCGCCCTGCTGGACATCCGCTACCCGCTGTGCGGCAACGAGGAGACCATTTTGGGCCAGGCGGCGAAGCGGGTCGCCCCCGCAGGCATGTCCGTGGGCTGCGTGGGCAGCCACACCCCGCTGCACGTGCCCGCCGAGAGTCGCATCGTGCAGGGCCTGCTGAAGGTCTATCACGAGGTCACCGGCCTGGACGCCTACACCATCGCCATCGGCGGCGGCACTTATTCCCGCATGATGCCCAACACCGTGGCCTTCGGCGTGTGCTTTCCCGGCGACATGGACGTGTGCCACATCGCCGATGAGTACATCGACCTGGAAAAGCTGATGCTGGGCATGAAGATCTTCGCCCACGCCATCGTGGAATTGGCCGGCGAGTAATATATAAGGAGAACAGTCATGCAGAACAAGCCCTTTTCCATTGCCATAGACGGCCCTGCCGGGGCCGGTAAATCCAGCGTCGCCAAGGCGCTGGCCGCCGAGCTGAATGCCATGTACCTGGACACCGGCGCAATGTACCGGGCCTTCGGGCTGTACATGCTGCGCAGGGGGGCGCTCAGCGACAGGCAGGCCATCATCGACGCCCTGGACGATGTGGACATCACCGTTGAATTCATCGACGGCGCCCAGCACATCTTCCTTGGGACCGAGGATGTCACCGCCGCCATCCGGGAGCCCGAGGTCTCCATTGCCGCCAGCGATGTCTCCGCCGTGCCCGAAGTGCGCGTGCGCATGGTGGCGCTCCAGCGGAAGATCGCCGAGGGGCACAGCGTCGTTATGGATGGCCGGGATATCGGCACCAAGGTGCTGCCCAACGCCACACTGAAGATATACCTGACGGCCTCCGCCGAGGAACGGGCCCGGCGCCGCTACCGGGAGCTGGAGCAGAAGGGCATGCCCGAGCCCTACGACAAGGTACTGCGGGAGATGCAGGAGAGGGATTACCAGGATACCCACCGTGCCGCTTCCCCCCTGCGCCCCGCCGACAACGCCGTGATCCTGGATACCACCAACGACAGTCTCGAGGAAAGCGTTGCCAAGATCAAGCGGCTGGCGATGGAAGCGATCCATGCATAAAGGATAATCTTCATGAACAAGAAATTCTACAATTTCCTCTGCAGCGTGTTGGGCGCGATCTACGCGCTGCTGTTCCCGGCGCGGGTGGACGGTCTGGAGAACCTCCCGAAGGAGGGACCATACATACTGTGCTGCAACCACATCAGCAATCGCGACCCCTTCTACCTGGCCCTGCGCTGCCAGCCCCGCTACCTGCACTTCATGGCCAAGGCAGAGCTGTTCAAGTGGAAGCCCCTGGCCAGGTTCTGCACAGCTTTGGGCGGCTTCCCCGTAGACCGGGGCCACAACGACCTGAACGCCGTGCGCACCGCGCTGAACCTGCTGAAGGAGGGGCATGTACTTGCGCTGTTTCCCCAGGGAACCCGCAGCAAGGACAACAGCCGAACGCCGATGCTGGCCGGGGTATCGATGATCGCCCTGCGCTCCGGTGCGCCGGTGATTCCCGCCTACATTGGCGGGCCCTACCGCCCATTCCGCAAAACCCAGCTCTCATTCGGCGAGCCCGTCAGCTTTGAGGGACTGGGCCGCCGGGTGGACAGCGATACCCTGAAGGCCGCCACCGAGCGCATCGAGGAGGCCGTATGGGGACTGAAGAAGCCGTAAATATGTAGAACCGCCTCAAAACAGGCTTGTTTTGTAGCGGTTCATTTTTGTATATTGTAAAAATTACGTTACTTCACATATATTTGCAGGAATTACCCATGTTGTAAGCGAAACTACATGGATAGCATAATAGTCGTATTATGCGCATATGCTTCGACAAAGCATATGGATTTTATCGAATAAAGGGTGGAGGCGGTTACCCATCGCGCGCGTTGTACTGGCCAGCCATGCGGGTTTTTGCTTCGGCGTGCGCAGGGCCGTGGAGACCGCCGAGCGGTCGGCCCCGGCCATGACCCTGGGGCCCATCATCCACAACCCTCAGGTGGTAAACTCGCTGGCCGAAATCGGCGTCCGGAGCGCCAACAAGCCTGACGAGATCCCCGTCGGTTCGAAGGTGGTCATCCGCTCCCATGGCATCGGCCGCGAAACCTATCGTGCGCTGGAAGCGCGGGGTTGTGACATCATCGACGCCACCTGCCCCTTCGTCCAGCGGATTCATGACATGGCGCGGGATGCCTCCCAGTCTGGCACGCCGCTGATCGTGATCGGCGAGGGCGAACACCCCGAGGTGCAGGGCATACTGGGCTGGAGCGAAGCGCCCGCCTGGGCCGTGATGACCGAGGAAGACGTGCTGGCCCTTCCCCCGCTTGAAGAAGCGCTGGTCGTGGCCCAGACCACCATGGTGAAGGAGCACTTTGACGCGCTTTGCGAGTTGCTTGCCCAGCGCATTGCGCGCCTGCATGTGCGCGCCACCATCTGTACCGCCACCCGCGACCGCCAACAGGAGGTGGTCGAGCTCGCCCACATGGCTGACGTGATGATCATCATCGGCGGTCGGCAGAGCTCAAACAGCCGCAAGCTGTACAGGCTGGCAGCTGAAATCTGCCCCAGGACCTATTTCATAGAGACTGCGGCAGAGCTGGACGACATTCGGGTACTGTCGTCCGATACGGTTGGGATTACAGCCGGTGCATCCACGCCGGATTGTATTATTAAGGAGGTTGTTGCAAGAATGAACGACATCGAGAAGAAAGTCAATCCAGAAGAGAACCAGGAACTTGAAGTCATGTCAGAAGAGGCCATTGACAAGACCATAGTTCAAATTCGCCCCGGCCAGATCATCACTGGCAAGGTCGAAATGATCACCGACGATGAGGTTTGCGTCAACATCGGCTACAAGTCTGACGGTATCGTAAAGAAATCCGAGCTTTCTTCCACCGATGTCAAGGAAGGCGACGAAATTGAAGTCGAAGTCGTCAAGGTGAACGACGGCGAAGGCAACGTCGTGCTTTCTCAAAAGAACATCATCAACCGCAAGGCGTGGGAAGACATCTGCGCCAAGGAAGAGGCCGGCGAATTCGTGGAAGGCGTTGGCAAGGAAGCCGTCAAGGGCGGCCTGCTGGCCGACGTTTGCGGCATCCGCACCTTCATCCCCGCCAGCCAGCTCTCCCTGCGCTATGTCGAGAAGATCGACGAGTTTGTTGGCAAGCCCATGACCCTGAAGATCATCGAGATCGACAAGGCCAAGAAGCGCATCGTAGCCAGCCGCAAGGCCGTGCTGATGGCAGAAGAGGCCGAGAAGAAGAAGAAGATTTGGGAATCCCTGGAAGTGGGTTCCGTGGTGAAGGGCATCGTTCGCCGCCTGGCGGACTTCGGCGCCTTCGTGGACATCGGCGGCGTGGACGGCCTCGTGCATGTCACCGATCTGAGCTGGGGCCGCGTCAAGCACCCCTCCGAGGTTGTTTCCGTTGGCCAGGAAATCGACGTCAAGATCAAGAACATCGACCCCGAGCGCGAGCGCATCTCCCTGTCCTACAAGGAGACCCAGCCCCGTCCCTGGACCGTTGCCGGCGAGAAGTATCCCGTGGGCTCCGTGGTTGAGGGCAAGGTCGTTCGCATCGCCAGCTTCGGCGCGTTCGTCGAGCTGGAACCCGGTTTGGACGGCCTGGTGCACATCAGCCAGATCGCCCTGACCCGCATCGCGAAGGTCGAGGACGAAGTCAAGGAAGGCGACATCGTGCGCGTGAAGGTGCTGGATGTCAACACCGAAGCCAAGCGCATCTCCCTGTCCATCCGCGAAGTCCTGGAGGACGAAGCGATGGATTCCGTCAATTCCCTTGACTTAGCCCCACTAAGCCTGCGGAAAATCGCCTTGAAATGCAGCCCAATCCACTCGAAACTGCACATCCCTCATTTTAGAAACACACTCTAAAGCGGCACGAAGACATCGTGCCGCTTTTTTCATGACACGACAGGCAGGAGGCACAAGATGTCCAGGATCGAAAACCTTACGATACCCTCCCGGGCGGACGGGCTGTCACTGTCCGTCTGCCTGGTGACGCCAGATTCCGGCGAGCCAAAGGCTCTCATTCAGCTGGCCCACGGCATGGCTGAGCACAAGGGACGCTACCTTCCGTTCATGGAGTACCTGGCCGACCACGGCTACGCCGTTTTGATCAACGACCACCGGGGCCACGGCGGCAGCGTGCGTGATCCGGGCGACCTGGGCTTCTTTTATATCGGTGGCGCAGAGGCCCTGGTGTCGGATTTGCATCAGCTGACGCTGTGGTTCCGCGCGCGCTTTCCCGGACGCAAGCTGCTGCTGTTCGGCCACAGTATGGGCTCCCTGGCCGTGCGTGTCTACCGGCAGCGCTACGACGGCGACATCGATGGTCTGGTGGTCTGTGGCAGTCCCGGTCGCAACCCCGCCACCGGAGCGGGGCTTGCACTGAACCGGGCAATGACCCTGCTCAGGGGCGAGCGCTGCATCAGCCAGATGTTTGTCAACATGACTACCGGCAGCTTCAACAAAGGCAACCCGAAGTCCGGCAGCGCCAACGCCTGGCTGAGCACCAACCAGGACAACGTGCAAAAGTATGACGCCGACCCGCTGTGCGGCTTCCCCTTCACCCTGAACGGCTACAGGGCCCTGCTGACGTTGATGCGGGATGCCTACAAGCCCGTCCCCGCCGCGCACCCCGATCTTCCCGTCCACTTCATCTCCGGCGCCCAGGACCCCTGCGCCCCGGACGAAAAAGGCTTCAAAGATGCCGTGGAATGCTTGCGCCGCGACGGCTACCTTGCCGTCACTGCTCGGATGTACCCCGGCATGCGCCACGAGTTGCTGAACCATACCAATCGTATGGAGGTTTATGGGGATTTGCTGGCCCTTTTCGACAGCTGGACGCAATGACACGCATCGTTACAGCTCATAGCCCTGATTATTCGAAACCCCTCCGACCCTGCCTGCGGCAGGGTCGGAGGGGTTTCACGGCGTCTACGCCGAGCTCTAACCACTTATCTATAATAATTCGTAAATTATTGTTTCGGCACCTTGACATATGATTTCATCTGTGTTATTATTTAGGTACCAAACAAAAGAAAGGACGGATGAACATGATGTACAATCCATCGAATGAAATAGACAGGCGACATTCCCATATCAGACACTTTATGGAACGAAGCTGCATGCCCGAATGCATGCCCCGCGGCGGCTTCCACCACGGCAGGGAGGCATTTGACGCCCTTCCCCACAACTGTGATGGCCCAGACGAGGGCTTGCGATGCATGCCCCGCGGGCACGGGGGCCCTGGCGGACCCGGTGGTGGGCACGGCTTTGGTCCCGGTGGCCATGGCATGCCGCCCCGTCGTCCCGACCCGGACTTCCTGAAGCGCCGCATCGACGAGAGCGACCTGCTCGAGCTGATCGACATGGCCGGTCGCATGGCCCAGCGGCGCCCCCAGGGCGGTCCGGCGAAAAGCCAGGCGTTGGTGCTGTCCATACTGGCAGGCCGCGACACCCTCTCCCAGCGGGAGCTCCAGCAGATGTTGGGCGTACAGCCCGGATCGCTGAGCGAGCTGCTCAGCAAGCTGGAAGGCAAGGGATACCTGATCCGGGAAAAGGCGGAGGATCGCCGGGGCAACCTGCTGCGCATCACCGAGGAAGGGCGCAGGGCAATCCCCACCGCCGACGATCTGCCCGAGGACGACCCCTTTGGCGCCCTGACCGACGAGCAGCAGGACCAGTTGGCCGCACTGCTGCGAACGCTGCTCAACCACTGGGTGGACGCCATGGTCGCCACTGGTCCCCGGGAATGCCGGGGTCCCATCCCCCACCGCGACAGGCCGGTCGAACTCTGACCGGCCCTTCCATTCATCACCCGATGTATTCTACGATTGGGGGATTAACCCGGATAATTCAGTTGAGTAAGCCATACAGGAATACCAATCGTGAGTAAAAGAGCCGGAAAAGCAGGGAAAAACGGCAAGGGGAACAGAACTGAAAATAGTCTAAAAGCAGTACAGCAAGATACAGTGCCGCTACACGCTGCACTCTGACGGCAAAGCACATATGCTTTATTGAATCCTGTAAACGCAGAAGCACGGATGTTTTTTGAGGCCATCTATTCTGCGCTCTCAACCCCTGTCATGGTTAATGCGTGAATGGTAACCCTTGCTCTTCACTACAACAAAACTCAACAAAAAAAGGTATTGACAATCCCGGAAAACCGTGTATAATATATATCGTTGCCGACGCAATGAGGCACTTGAAGCCAAATGCTGAAAGGTGTCGCCGTCGATCGAAGGATAGGCTGGCGTAGCTCAATTGGCAGAGCAGCTGATTTGTAATCAGCAGGTTGCGGGTTCAAGTCCCATCGCCAGCTCCATAAACGTGGGTAGGTTCCCGAGTGGCCAAAGGGAGCAGACTGTAAATCTGCCGCAGATTGCTTCGGTGGTTCGAATCCACCCCTGCCCACCATATTCGCGGGAATGGCGGAATTGGCAGACGCGCTAGATTCAGGTTCTAGTGAACATTACGTTCATGCAGGTTCAAGTCCTGTTTCCCGCACCAGCGAGATTCCATAATGGAGTCTCGCTTTTTCTGTGCACTTTATACTACCAATTCACTCATTTGAGTTAATTACATATTGTGTTGAGCCGGTCTCACCACCCTCGAATTTCCCTATAAACAGCCCTGTTTAACAATTTCTTTCGTTTTACGTCCAAATGCTCGGCTGCAGTCGCTGTATTCTTCCCTGTCTTCCCATTATCCGGCGAGAAAGCTCTCCAGCTTCTCCATGGCGTCGGGCAGTCTGCTTTCTTCCTTCTTCGCGTATACCTTCAGCGTCATTTCCGGCGTCGCGTGGCCCATTAGCGCCTGCGTCGTCTTGATGTCCACGCCGGAGGCTACGGCCATCGTCGCAAATGTGGTTCGGAAGTTGATTGCCGTCATGCCGTAGAGCTCGATGTGA
>ONJE01000053.1 GCA_900318045.1 uncultured Eubacteriales bacterium | reverse complement strand
TCGGGCCTGCCGGCCCCATCTCGCTGAAAACGCTCCACTGGAGCGTTTTCCGGGCGCTCGATGTCCCTGTTCCCTTTGCTCTACCCTTGGCGATTCCGCTGACGCCTCGATAAATCAGAATTTGCCTGCGACCGAACATTTACTCCTGATGTTATATTACACTGTTTTCCGGGATTTGTCCATACTCATGATAGAAAAAACCGGGAATCTCCCGGCTTTCGCTACAGATATTGCGTTTGGATTCAAATTGCCGCGTAGATGATCCGTATGGCGTCCTCATAGCGGTCCTCAGGCACACCCACCAGCAGGTTCAGCTTGCCCGCGCCCTGGTTGGCGGTGTTGATGGGCACGCCCTCACGGGCCAATGCCTGCAGCACCTGCACGTTGGCGTCACTGGACTCGGTGTCACGCTCGCCGATGACCGCGATCATCGACAGTTTTTCCGTCAAACCCAGGTAATCGGGGTTCAGCTTCTGGCGAATCTCGTTGAATAGCTCGTCCTTGCAGGGGGCCAGCAGGTCGCTGCGGATCACCAGCGTCACCGTGTCGATGCCGGTCAGACACTGTTCGAAGGGCAGCTGGCGGTTTTTCAGGATATCCAGCATGATGGCGGTGAAGCCGGATTCATCGCTGACCATCACCTTCTCCACCTGGATGACCGACATGCCCTTGCGCCCGGCTACGCCCACGATGGGGTACTTTGTTTCGCCGCGGGGCAGCTTGCGCACGATGGTGGTGCCGGCATCCTGGGGTCGGTCGGTGTTGCGGATGTTGATGGGAATGTCCAGGTCGGAGACCGGCAGCACTGCGTCGGTGTGCAGCACCGACGCCCCCATGTAGGACAGCGTGCGCAGCTCGCGATAGCTGACATACTTCACGGTCTTGGGATTGGGGACGATGTGGGGGTCCGCCGCCAGCAGGCCGGAAACGTCGGTCCAGTTCTCGTACAGGCTGGCATGAATGGCCGCGGCGACCAGGCTGCCGGTGACGTCCGAGCCGCCCCGGGTCATCGTGTGCACGTTACCGGCCATGTCCGCGCCGTAAAAGCCGGCGATCACGGCGTTCTGAAGGGGCCGCAACGCCGCGCCCAGCGTGCGCCGGGTCATCGGCCCGTCCAGGTGGCCCGCCTCGTCGAAGCACACGCACCACTCCGGGTCCACGAATGTATAGCCCAGATATGCGGCCAGCAGTCTTGAATTCAGGTACTCGCCCCGGCTGAGTACGTAGCCCAGGCGGGGCGCGTCCGACAGATGTGCCCGCAGGGTTTGTATCTCATCTGCCAGCGGAAAATCCAGGCCCAGATCTTCAATGATCTCCCCGAAGCGCACGCCAACGGCGCTCAACCCCACCTCGAAATCCTCGCCTGTGGCGGCTTTCTCATAGCATTCCAGCAGCAGGTCCGTCACCTTCACGTCCTCCGGGCAGCGCTTGCCAGGAGCGGAAGCCACGATGAAGCGGCGATCCGGGTCTGCCTGGATAATTTCCCGTACCTTGCGAAAATGCGCCGCGTCGGCCAGTGACGTGCCGCCGAACTTGGCCACAATCGTCCTCATGTGTTTCTTCCCTTCATAACAACAGTCTGGTGCCTGAAACGGAGGTGCCTGGGTCGCCGCCAAAACAAGCGCTCAAGCCGAGCGGCAACCCAAATATCAATCCCCGAACAGCTGGGTGGAATAGTACCGCTCGGCCGTGTCCGGCAGCACGGTGACCACCGTCTTGCCCGGGCCCAGCTTCTTCGCCAGCTTCAGCGCCGCAGCCACGTTGGTGCCCGAGGAGATGCCCACCATCAGGCCCTCCTCCTTCGCCAGGCGGCATGCGGTATCGATGGCCTCGGCGTCGGTGACCACGTAGATGTCGTCGTAAATCTCCCGGTTCAATATCGCGGGGATGATGCCGTCGCCGATGCCCATCTGGATGTGGGTACCAATGGTACCGCCAGCCAGTATGGCCGCGTTTTCCGGTTCCACCGCCCAAATCTCAACATCCGGATACTTCTCCTTCAGCACCTCGCCGATGCCGGTGAGGGTGCCGCCGGTGCCAATGCCGCTGCAATAACCGTGGATGGGCCCGCCTACCTGGTCGATGATCTCAAGGGCCGTGGCCTTCTTGTGGGCCAGCGTGTTGTTGGGGTTTTCAAACTGCTGGGGCACGAACACCTTCGGGTTCTTCGCCTGCATCCGCAGGGCGCAGTTCAGGCACTCCTCGATGCACTTGCCGATGTCCCCGGCGTCGTGGATCAGCCTGACCTCGGCCCCGTAGTGGCGCACCAGCTTGCGGCGCTCCTCGCTGACGGAATCGGGCATGACGATAATCGTCCGATAGCCCTTCACCGCACCCACGAGGGCCAGGCCGATACCCTGGTTGCCGCTGGTGGGCTCCACGATAATGCTGTCTTTGTCAATCAGGCCCTCCCGCTCGGCCGCTTCGATCATGTTCAGGGCCGTGCGGGTCTTGATGGAGCCGCCCACGTTCAGGGCCTCCATCTTCACCAGGATGTCGGCGCTGCCCGGCTCGGGCATGCGGTTCAGCCGCACCATGGGGGTGTTGCCCACGGCTTCGAGTATGTTCTGACAGATCAAGCTGAACGCCTCCAGTACAACAGTATTGCCGGGGTACACTCAAAAATGTGTTGCGTTGGCCTCTGCGCGGCCGCCGCTGCATTTTCCCCGGCGCATCGCTATTCATTATAGCATCAACGCCCGCCCACCGCAAGCGGCAGGGCGGGCGCGTCGTAAGGATTAACAATCAGATTCGGAAGTAGTCCACCGCCCCGCGGAACATTCCGTTGTCGTAGTTGCCGGGGACGTTCCTGTACAGGTCCACGTTGAAGCCCACGCGCTCGCTGTGGGCCATCTTGCCGAAGACCCGTCCGTCGGGGGACGTAATACCCTCGATGGCGGCGCAGGAGCCGTTGGGATTGCAACGGATGTCCATGGTGGGGTTGCCCTTTTCGTCGCAGTACTGGGTGGCCACCTGGCCGTTCTCCATCAGCCGCGCGATGACTTCATCGCTGGCCACGAATTTGCCCTCGCCGTGGGAGACGGGCGCGGTATGCACGTCGCCGCAATGGGTGTACATCAGCCACGGGCTCTTGTTGGAGGCCACGCGGGTGCGGACCAGGCGCGACTGATGGCGCCCGATGTCGTTGAAGGTCAGCGTGGCTTCCACGCACTTCTCCGCTTCGCGAATCTCGCCGTAGGGCACCAGGCCCAGCTTGATCAGCGCCTGGAAGCCGTTGCAAATGCCGCCCATCAGGCCGTCCCTTGCGTTCAGCAGCGTGTGCACCTCGTCCCGCAGCTTCGGATTGCGGAAGAAGGCGGTGATGAACTTGCCGGAACCGTCGGGCTCGTCACCGCCGGAGAAGCCGCCGGGGATGAAGACGATCTGGCACTGGCGAACCGCCTCGGCGAAGGCTTCCACGCTCTCGGCTACCGCCCTGGCGGTGAGATTGCGGATAACCATGACCTTCGGCTCGGCCCCCGCCTTGATGAAGGCCCGGGCCGTGTCGTATTCACAATTGGTGCCGGGGAACACCGGGATGAGCACCCTGGGCTTTGCGATGCCAACCGCAGGCCGCACGCGCCCCTTCGCCTCGAAGCAGCTGACCGCGGGCTCCGGGTAATCCTTCTTGACGGTGGCCGGGAACACGTCGTTCAAGCGGCCCTCGTACAGCGCCTCCAGCGCGTCGGCGGAAATCATCTCGCCCGCCTGGCTGAACACCCGCTCGGCGGTGACGTGACCCACCACATTCTCGGCCACGCTCTCATCGGCGAACTCTACCAGGAAGCTGCCGTACAGGGCGTCAAACAATTTCACACCCGCGTGGAATGCCACGCCGAAGCCGTTGCCGATGGCCATGCGGAAAGCCGCCGAGGCCAGACCGCCCTTGCCCACGGCCCACACGGCCTGTGCCCTGCCGGACTTGATCAGCCCGTCCACCTTTTCAAACAGCGCCCTCTGGCTGGCGGGGTCAGGCGTGCCGTTGGCGCGGTATGCAGGCTTCAGCCAGCCGACGGGGCTGCCCGCCCGCTTGAACTCTCCGGAGACGATATCCTTTGCCGGGCATACACCCACCGCGAAGGAAACCAGCGTGGGTGGCACGTGGATGTCCTCGAAGGAGCCGGACATGCTGTCTTTGCCGCCAATGGCCGCAGCGCCGAAGTCCAGCTGGGCTTCCAGTGCCCCCAGCAACGCCGACAGGGGCCTGCCCCAGGCCTTTTCGCCGTTCATGCGCTGGACAGTGCTGACAAGGGCCTGCCCCAGGCCTTTTCGCCGTTCATGCGCTGGAAATACTCCTGGAAGGTCAGGTGGATATTATCGGTGCCGTTGCCCGCGGCCACCAGCTTCGCGATGGAATCCACCACGGCCAGGTAGGCCCCGCGCCAGGGGCTTCTCTCGCTGATGAAGGGGTCAAAGCCGTAGGCCATCACGCTGGCGGTGTCGCTCTCGCCGCCCTCCACGGGAATGCGGGAGGCCATGGCCTGTATGGGCGTCAGCTGCCGCGCGCCGCCGAAGGGCATCAGCAGGCTGGAAGCGCCGTTGGTGCTGTCGAAGCGCTCGGACAGGCCCCGCTGGGAGCACAGGTTCAGGTCTGAAGCCATGGCCTTCATGCCCTCCATGAAGCCCTTCTCGGCCCGTGCGTCGGATTTGTCCTGGGCTTCCACCACTACATCGGTGTGCTTGGCTGCGCCGTTGGAATTGAGGAACGCCCGGGACACGTTCACGATATCGACGCCGTTCCAGCGCATCACCAGCCGGGGCTCGGCGGTGACCTTCGCCACCAGTGTGGATTCCAGGTTTTCACTGTCCGCCAGTGCCCGGAAGGCATCCAGGTCCTCAGCCGCCAGCACCACAGCCATGCGCTCCTGGGATTCGGAGATGGCCAGCTCGGTGCCGTCCAGGCCCTCGTACTTGCGGGGCACGGCGTTCAGGTCGATGTCCAGGCCGTCGGCCAGCTCGCCGATGGCCACCGAAACGCCGCCCGCGCCGAAGTCATTGCAGCGCTTGATCATGCGCACGGCGTCCCGGTTGCGGAACAGCCGCTGCAGCTTGCGCTCCTCGGGAGCGTTGCCCTTCTGCACCTCCGCGCCGCAGGTCTCCAGCGATTCATGGGTATGGGCTTTGGAGGAGCCCGTCGCCCCGCCGCAGCCGTCCCGGCCCGTGCGGCCGCCCAGCAGGATCACCACGTCCCCGGGGGCGGGCACCTCGCGGCGCACGGCGTCCGCCGGGGCCGCGCCCACCACCGCGCCGATTTCCATGCGCTTGGCGGCGTATCCATCGTGGTAGATCTCCTCCACCAGCCCGGTGGCCAGGCCGATCTGGTTGCCATAGGACGAATACCCCGCCGCGGCAGTGGTCACCAGCTGGCGCTGGGGCAGCTTGCCGGGGATGGTCTCGTCCACACCCCGGGTGGGGTCGGCCGCGCCGGTGACGCGCATGGCCTGGTACACGTAGCCGCGCCCGGACAGTGGGTCGCGGATTGCGCCACCGATGCAGGTTGCCGCACCGCCGAAGGGCTCGATCTCTGTGGGATGGTTATGCGTCTCATTCTTGAACAGCAACAGCCACTTCTGCGTTTCGCCATTCACGTCCACATCCATTCTGATGGTGCAGGCGTTGATCTCTTCGCTCTCGTCCAGGTCGGTAAGGATGCCCTTTGCCTTCAGATACTTGGCGCCAATGGTGGCGATGTCCATCAGGCAGATGGGCTTGTTGCGGCCCAGCGCCTCCCGCACAGACAGGTAGCGCCGGTAAGCGTTCGCCACATCCTCATCTTCGAAGGTCATGTTGCCCAGCTCAGTCAGGAAGGTGGTGTGGCGGCAATGATCGGACCAGTATGTGTCGATCATGCGAATCTCGGTGAGTGTGGGATCGCGGTGCTCGCCCCTGAAATACGCCTGGCAGAATGCAATGTCCGCCGCGTCCATGGCGAGGCCATATTGTCGGATAAAGTCCGCAAGCTGATCCGGGGTATAGTCGATGAAGCCCGCCATCGTCCGGACGGTGGTGGGTATGGCGTAGTTGGTCTTCAGCGTGTCCACCGGCGCAAGTGACGCCTCCCGGCGTTCAACCGGGTTGATAACGTGCTTCTTTATCGCTTCGATGTCTGCTTCGGAAAGCCGGCCTGCCAGGATGTACACCGTGGCGGTGCGCACGTCGGGGCGCTCCACCCGGGCCAACAGCTGGATGCACTGAGCCGCGGAATCCGCCCGCTGATCGAACTGGCCGGGCAGGTATTCCGTCGCGAAGACGGTGCCGGTATACTCGGGCATTTCCCTGTAAACGTCGTCCACCATCGGCTCGGAAAACACGTTGGACACGGCCTGGTTAAACAGCCCTTCGTCGATGTTCTCCACGTCGTAGCGGTTCAGGATGCGTACCCCGGTCAGCCCTTCGACGCCCAGAAAGGACTTGAGCTCATCAAACAGCGCCGCGGCCTCGTGGTCGTAGCCGGGCTTCTTCTCTGCGTATACGCGATAGACCATGTCAGTCGTGCTCCTTTTCCAATATCCCCAACGCCCTTTTGCCGATGTCCTTCCTGTAGATCATGCCGTCCCACTTCACCTGATCGGCGGCCCTGTACGCCATTTCGATGGCGGTTTTCAGATCGCCAGCGGTACAGCAGACGCCCAGCACGCGACCGCCTGCGGTGACCAGCTGCCCTTCGCCGTTCCGACCGGTTCCACTGTGGAAGATCTCGGCCATGGCCTCGGCGTTGCCCATGTCGATGGTTTTACCCTTTTCATATTTGCCCGGGTAACCACCGGAAGCCAACATCACACAGCAGGCCGCGCCGTCCGAGAATTCCACCGGGGCGTCCGCCAGGATCTCGTCCTCCACGGCCATCATGATGGTCAACAGGTCGGATTTCAGCAGCGGCAGCACCACCTGAGTCTCCGGGTCGCCGAAGCGGCAGTTGTACTCGATGACCTTCGGGCCATCCTTCGTGATCATCAGGCCGAAATACAAACAGCCCTTGAAGGGGCAGCCCTCTGCGTTCATGGCCGCGATCGTCGGCAGGAAGATCTCCTTCATGCAGCGCCCGGCCACCTCGGCGGTATAGCAGGGGTTGGGGGCGATGGTGCCCATGCCGCCGGTATTGGGGCCGACGTCGCCATCCCCCACCCGCTTGTGATCCATCGACGACACCATGGGCTTGACCACATGGCCGTCGGTGAAGGCCAGCACGGAGACCTCGGGACCCTCCAGGTATTCCTCGATCACCACGCGGCTGCCGGAGGCCCCGAAGGCACCGTCCAGCATGGCGGCCTTGACGGCGGCGGCGGCCTCTTCCCGTGTGAAGCAGATGGTGACGCCCTTGCCCAGTGCCAGGCCGTCGGCCTTGACCACCACGGGAATCGGGCAGGTCCGCACATAATCCAGGGCCTTGTCCGCGTTGTCGAAGGCTTCATAAACCGCGGTGGGGATGCCATATTTTTCCATCAGGTCCTTGGCAAAGACCTTGCTGGCCTCAATGCGGGCCGCCTTCGCGTCCGGGCCAAAGCATTTCACGCCCAGTTCGTGCAACCGATCCACGCAGCCCAGGGCCAGCGGGTCGTCCGGTGCGACCACAGCGAAGTCCACGGGATGGTTTTTCACGTAATCGACGATGCCGTCGATGTCCGTGGCCTTGATGGGGACACACTCGGCGTCCGCCGCGATGCCCGCGTTGCCGGGCAGGGCCACGATCCCGGTGACATCGGGGTTATGCTTCAGGGCTTTGATGATGGCGTGCTCCCGCCCGCCGCCTCCGACGACCAGTATCTTCATGGTGATATGTCCTCCATCTGAATGCCGGGTGGGTAAAATTGTGATTTTCCGGGGTGTTGTACGCAAGCGTATCGTACAGGTCCTTAACGCTACGCCAGGCCTTCGGCCACGACTGCGCCTTGCTGACGCAAGGCTCCGCTCAGGATGACTAAGGAGATACCGCTTGATTAAGGTGGTCGATTGGCAAGTGAAGTTACCTTCAGAAACAGTAGTTGTCTCCCGGCTCCCAAAGGCCGGCTTCTCGGCCTCTCACCGACCGCACCGACGTCCCTTCGTCGTCACAGCCGGGAATTGCCGGGGCCGAAAGGCCGCGCTTTGGGAGCCCGGTTTGATTCTGGCGGAATGGGGAAATCGAAAACGTCCTGTCGCTGTTTCGTCATTCCTCATTCCGCATACGATCAGTGGTGGAACAGCCGGATGCCGGTGAACGCCATGGCGATGCCGTACTCGTTGCACTTTTCGATCACCTGATCGTCACGGATGGAGCCGCCGGGCTGGGCGATACAAGTCACACCGCTGCGATGGGCGCGCTCAATGTTGTCGCCGAAGGGGAAGAAGGCGTCGCTGCCGAGGGCCACGCCGGTGACGGTGTCGAGGTATGCCCGCTTCTCCTCGCGGGTCAGCGGCGCAGGCCGGGTAGTGAACAGGCGCTCCCAGCGACCTTCGTCCAGCACGTCCTGACAGTCCTCGGAAATGTATACGTCGATGGCATTGTCCCGTTCAGGGCGGCCTATGTCCTCCCGGAAGGGCAGGTTCAGCACCTTTTCATGCTGGCGCAGGTGCCAGTTGTCGGCCTTGCCGCCGGCCAGCCGGGTGCAATGGATGCGGCTCTGCTGGCCCGCGCCCACGCCAATGGCCTGGCCGTCCTTCACATAGCAGACGGAATTGGACTGGGTGTACTTCAGCGTGATCAGCGCCACCAGCAAATCCCGCTTTTGTGCCTCGGTGAGGGCCTTGTTGGCGGTGACTATATTCGAGATCATTTCATTGTTGATCTCCAGCGCCTGGCGGCCCTGCTCGAAGGTGATGCCGAACACCTGCTTGCGCTCGATCTCCGCGGGCACATATTCCGGGTCGATTTTGATGATGTTGTAGCCGCCCTTGCGCTTTTCCTTCAAAATGGCCAGTGCTTCCTCGGTATAGCCGGGGGCGATGACGCCGTCGGAAACCTCATAGCGGATCAACTTGGCGGTGGCGGCATCGCAGACATCGGACAGGGCGACGAAGTCGCCGAAGGATGACATGCGGTCCGCGCCGCGCGCCCGGGCATAGGCGCAGGCCAGCGGGGAAAGCTCCATGTCATCCGGCACGAAATAGATCTTTTTCAACAAGTCAGTCAGCGGGATGCCGATGGCCGCGCCCGCAGGACTGACGTGTTTGAAGGAGGCTGCGGCGGGCATTCCCGTGGCCTTTTTCAGCTCCGTCACCAGCTGCCAGCTGTTCAGGGCGTCAAGGAAGTTGATGTAGCCGGGACGGCCATTGATGACTTCAAGCGGTAATTCCCCGCCCTCCATGAAAATGCGGGAAGGCTTCTGGTTGGGGTTGCAGCCGTATTTCAGTTGAATCTCATGCGCCATGGTTATCCCTCCGTCAAACATTGCGGTTGATGATTTTCTGCTGCGTCTCGCCGGTGGCCAGGTCCCGGGTGCAGACCCACAGGGACACCCGGTTATCGGCGTTCAGGCCGTTCCAAATCGCCTCTGCGATGCTGTCCGCGTCGCCATTGTCTATGGCTATCGTCTCCGGGTCGCCGGTGAAGGACGGGATCGGGTTGCCGTCGGACAGGTAGGTATGCAGGAAGTAGCCCTTTCCCGCCTCCACAGCCTCATACTCCCAGAAAACCCGATGGCAGCAACTGCCCTGGGTGTCTCCAGCCCTCAGTATGCCCATGTCCAGGCTGAAATTGCCATTTTCAAAGGTGGCCATGGCGCTGACCCGGGGGGTGAAGTTGGGGGCGTCGGGCTCGAAGGTGCGCTCCCGCAGGGCATCGGCGAAGGTAGCTCCGTCGCCTACGTAATTATAGATGTCATCGGTCTGGTCGCCGTTGGTGACGATGACGTGGTTGTCGATCACCCGCACGGGCCAGTAGATGATCAGGCTGGGGTCCACCATCTTCGAGGGATCAAAAGCCTCTGTGCGGATGCCCGCGTTCTCCTTTACGAACACGCGGTTTCGGCTGTTCACGCTGCGGCCCATGATGAAATAGGCCATCACAGCGCGTTTTCCATCGGCACTCTTGCCGACGATAATGCCCCGGCCGGGATAGGTCGTCGCACCGACGGCCTCGCTTGCTATCTTAATCATGTCGTCGTCCTCCTAACATGAGTTGTCGCTTGACGCAATGGAAAATGATGTATGAAATCCCTGCGGATTTCCAACGGTCCCCAGGGGAAGCAGGAATATTTCAATCTTTATCAAACAAATCCGAAGGATTTGCACAACGATTCCTTATTCCCCCATTCCCAATTCCTTCGCCACTGCCTCCGCCGCCCGGGGCAGCAGTATCCACTCAGCCTGCTCCATCACACGGCGCTGCAGGGTTTCGGGAGTGTCGTCGGGCATTATGTCCACGGCCTTCTGGGCGATGATGCGTCCGCCATCGGGCACCTCGTTGACGAAGTGCACCGTTGCGCCGGTGACCTTCACGCCATAATCCAGCGCTGCCCGATGCACCCGCAGGCCGTAATAGCCCTCGCCGCAGAAGGATGGGATCAGCGACGGATGTATGTTGATGATCCGCTCCGGGTAGCGGCTGACGAAGTCGGCGGACAATATCGCCATGAAGCCCGCGAGGATGATCATGTCGATTTTCGCTCCTGAGAGGATCGCCAGCAGCCGCGCCTCGAAGTCGCCCCGCGGTTCGCCCTTTGCCCGCTGACACACGACCGCGGGAATGCCGGCCTTCTCCGCCCTTTCAAGGGCATAGGCGCCTTCCTTGTTGGAGACCACCAGGGCCAGCTCGCCATGGGGCAGCTCGCCCCGGTCACGGGCGTCGATCAGCGCCTGGAGGTTCGTGCCGCCGCCGGACACCAGCACCGCGATGCGCGTCTTCATATCAGCGTCACCCTCTCGTCACCGGGGATGATCTCGCCGATCACCCTGGGATTCTCGCCGCATTCCATCAGGATGCGCATGGCCTCGTTCACCTGGGATGTGGAGACCGTCAGCACCATGCCGATGCCCATGTTGAAGGTGTTGTACATATCCCGCATGGGGATGTTCCCGGCGCTGGCGATGCGCTCGAACAGCGGTATCTCGCCGATGCTGTTCAGGTCGATGCAGGCCGTGACGCCCTGGGGCAGGCTGCGGGGGATGTTCTCGTAGAAGCCACCGCCGGTGATGTGCGAAACTGCCTTGATCGTCACCGACTCTGCCAGCTTCAGCACGGGCTTGACGTAGATGCGGGTAGGCTCAAGCAATGCCTCGCCCAAGGTCTTCCCCAGGTCGTCGCAGTAGAAATCCAAGCCGCCGTTCTCCACGTCGAACACCTTCCGCACCAGCGAGAAGCCGTTGGAGTGTAAGCCGGAGGAGGGCAGGCCGATCATCACATCCCCCACCGCCACGGCGGAGGAATCGAACAGCTTGTCCCGGTCCACCACGCCCACGGAGAAGCCCGCCAGGTCGTACTCGTTCTCGGGGTAGAAGCCGGGCATCTCTGCGGTCTCGCCGCCCACCAGCGCACAGCCTGCCTGGACGCAACCCTCGGCCACGCCGGACACGATCTCGGCGATCTTTTCCGGCACGTTCTTTCCACAGGCGATGTAATCCAGGAAGGTCAGGGGCTTCGCGCCGCAGCAGACGATGTCGTTGACGCACATGGCCACGCAGTCGATGCCCACGGTGTCATGCTTGTCCATCAGGAAGGCCAGCTTCAGCTTGGTGCCCACGCCGTCGGTGCCGCTGACCAGCACCGGGCGTGTCATGCCGGTTACATCCAGCTCGAACAGCCCGCCGAAGCCGCCGATGCCCGACACCACCCCGGGGATGTTCGTGCGGGCGATGTGCTTTTTCATCAGCTCCACAGCCTTGTAGCCCGCAGTGATGTCCACGCCGGCAGCGGCATAGCTGTCGGATTTAGATACGTTGTTCGCCATTCCCAATTCCTCATTCCTAGAGTCTGTTTCTAAATTCGGGAAGATGCAGTTACGGCGTCTTGAACTGTATTTCTGCGTTGATTTCCCTTGACTTGCCGCCAGCAAGCCTGCGGAAAATCGCCTTGAAATGCAGCCCAATCCACTCGAAACTGCACATCCCTCATTTTAGAAACACACTCTGATGTCCGATTATTCCTCCACGCCCCGCTCAAACCGCGTCTTGTCCGGCTTTTTCGGGGGCGTGCACGGATATTTGCCGTCGAAGCAGGCGGTGCAGAAGCCGGTGGTGTTCTCGGCCAGCTTGTGGGCGTTTTCGCAGGACAGGTAGCCCAGGGAGTCCACGCCGATGATCTGGCGAACCTCCTCCACGGTGCGGTTCCAGGCCACCAGGTTCTTTTGGCTGTCCACGTCGGTGCCGTAGTAGCAGGGATACAGGAAGGGCGGCGCGCTGGAGCGCATGTGCACCTCGGTGGCCCCGGCGTCCCGCAGCAGCTGGACGATGCGCGCGCAGGTGGTGCCCCGCACGATGCTGTCGTCCACCAGCACCACACGCTTGCCCTTGACGGTGGCGGAGACGGGGTTCAGCTTAATGCGCACCTTGTTCTCCCGGTCCGACTGGGTTGGCTGGATGAAGGTGCGGCCGATGTACTTGTTCTTGATAAAGCCGATGCCGTAGGGAATGCCAGAGGTCTTGGCGTAGCCGATGGCAGCGTCGAGGCCGCTGTCCGGCACCCCGATGACCACGTCCGCATTCACCGGGTGCTCCAGGGCCAGGAAGCTGCCCGCCCGCTGGCGCGCCATGTGTACGCTGGAGCCATCCACTACGGAATCCGGCCGGGCGAAGTAGATGTATTCAAACACGCACAGCGATTTTTTGCACTTGCCCACGTGGGTCTCGTCGCTGCGCATACCCTTCTTGTCTACGATGACCACCTCGCCAGGTTGTACGTCCCGCAGGAAGGTGGCCCCGACGGCGTCCAGCGCACACGTCTCCGATGCGAACATCACGCTGCCGTCTGGCCGGGTGCCGATACACAGCGGGTGGAAGCCGTGGGGATCGCGGGCAGCAATCAGCTTGGTGGAGGACATCACCACAAAGGAATAGGCGCCCTCCAGCCTGCCCATGGCCTTGCGCACTGCCGCCTCGATGGACCCGCTCTTCAGCCGCTCGCGGATGATGACGTGGGCGATGATCTCGGAATCGCTGGTCATGTGGAAGATTGAACCGGCCATCTCCAGCTCCTCCCGCAGTTCGCCGGCGTTGGTCAGCGCGCCGTTGTGGGCCAAAGACATCAGGCCCTTGCAGTGGTTTACCACGATGGGCTGGGCGTTCTGCACCGGATTGATGCCTGCGGTACCGTAGCGCACGTGGCCAACGGCCATGTTGCCCTTGTCCAGGTAGTTCATCACGTCAGGAGTGAAAACGTCCTGCACAAGACCCGCGTCCTTGTGGGTGCGCAGGCGGCCCTTTTCATTGATGGTGATGCCCGCGCTCTCCTGGCCCCGGTGTTGCAGGGCGAAGAGCGCATAATAACAGTCGGAAGCCAGGTCGGCCTGGTTTTTGTTGTAAATACCGAAAACGCCGCATTCCTCGTGAATATGATTCATATGATCTCCTTATTAACAGAAAGGTCCTTCGACTCCGGCTTGAATGACGTCTTACTTGCCCATCAACCGGCGCATGACCTCGTTGTAGGCGTCCTCGACGCCGCCCAGGTCCCGGCGGAAGCGGTCCTTGTCCAGCTTTTCGCCGGTGTTCACATCCCAGAAGCGGCAGGTATCGGGGCTGATCTCGTCGGCCAGTACGATGGTGCCATCCGGCAGGCGGCCGAACTCCAGCTTGAAATCAACCAGGGTGATGTCCATCTTCAGGAAGCAGGCCTTCAGCACCTCGTTGACCTTGAAGGCATAGCGCTCGATGGTGTCGATCTCCTCTGCGGTAGCCAGCTTCAGCGCCAGCGCGTGCCAGCGGTTGATCAGCGGGTCACCCAGGTCGTCGTTTTTATATGAAAACTCGATGGTGGGAGCGTCGAACACGATGCCCTCCTCCACGCCGTAGCGCTTGGCAAAGCTGCCCGCGGAGATGTTGCGGATGATGACCTCCAGCGGCACGATGGACACCTTCTTCACCAGGGTGTCCCGGTCGCTCAGCTCCCTGACGAAGTGTGTGGGCACACCGTGCTGCTCCAGCATCTGCATCAGCATGTTGCTCATGCGGTTGTTGATGACGCCCTTGCCGGCGATGGTACCCTTTTTAAGGCCGTTGAAGGCGGTGGCATCGTCTTTGTAGGAGACGATGTACAGGTTGTCGTCGCCCGTGGCGTAGACCTTCTTGGCCTTGCCCTCGTAGAGCTGTTGCAGCTTTTCCATGATGGTATTCCTCCAAAAGTAAAGTATGGATAAAAACCGGAGCGCCGAAACCTCATTTGAGATTGCGGCTCTCCGAATTATAAGCAGCTGTATTCCGCAGAAATGCGCTCGTCCTTCTCGGCCACCTTCGCCGTCTGTGCCGAACGGTAATCCGCGAATCGTTTGGCCAGTTCCGTATCGGACAGGGCGATGATCTGCGCCGCCAGCAGCGCCGCGTTCACCGCGCCGTCAATGGCAACGGTGGCCACCGGCATACCCGAGGGCATCTGCACGGTGCTGAGCAACGCGTCCAATCCGTCAAGGGTCGAGGACTTCATCGGCACGCCGATCACCGGCAGGAGGGTATTCGCGGCCATGGCCCCTGCCAAGTGGGCGGC
>ONJE01000467.1 GCA_900318045.1 uncultured Eubacteriales bacterium | reverse complement strand
CGTGAAAAAAGCCCCGCCCGCGGCGTACATGCCGCCGCGTACGATTAAAGATCGGGGCGCTCCGCCCCCGATACCCCCGGCAAGTTAGCGTTGTTAAGGTTCGCGGCAGCCGCCATTCCTGTTCCCTGTTCCCTGTTCCCTGTTCCCTTTGATATACCCTTGGCGATTCCGCCAACGCCTCGATAAATCAGAATTTGCATGCGACTGTACAAAAAACACCCGCGCGGATGCGCGGGTGTAAGTATTATGCCGTTGTTGCTCAGAAGCTCTCCAGCAGCTTGACGGCGTCGTCGGCGTAGGCTTCCAGCATCTTTTCGGTCTTGGCGGGATCGTCGGAGACGGCGTTGACGTACAGCTTGATCTTCGGCTCGGTGCCGGAGGGGCGCACGCAGATCCAGGACCCGTTCTCCAGCTCGAAGAACAGCACGTTGCTCTTGGGCAGGGTGAGAATCTCGGTCTGGAGGTCGGAGGTGACGCGCAGGCTGCTCTGGTAATCCCGCATGGCGACGACCTTTTCGCCGGCGAAGGCCCACGGCGGGTTGTTGCGCAGGCCGGCCATGACGTTCTTCATCTTCTCCAGGCCGTCCTTGCCGGGCAGCACGAAGCTGGCCACCTTGTCGCCATAGTAGCCGTACTGCTCATAGAGCATGTCGATGGCGTCCACCAGGGTCTTGTTGTACATCTTCTTGTACCAGCAGGCGGCCTCGGCGATCAGCAGGCAGGCGTTCACGCCGTCCTTGTCGCGCACATCGGTGCCGGACAGGTAGCCGAAGCTTTCCTCAAAGCCGAACATGAAGGTGTTGCAGCCGGTGTCCTCGAACAACTGGATCTGCTCGGCGATGTACTTGAAGCCGGTCAGCACCTTGATCAGCTTCACACCGAAGCTGTCGCAGATGGCCTTGGCCATGTCGGTGGACACGATGGTGGAAACCGCGGCGGCGTTGGCGGGCAGCTCGCCCCGCTCCATCTTCTGGGACAGTATGTAGTGCAGCAGTATGCAGCCGATCTGGTTGCCGTTGAGCAGCTTGGGGCCGTTTTCAGTCATGCAGGCGATGCCCACGCGGTCGCAGTCGGGGTCGGTGCCCACGCACAGGTCGGCCCCCAGCTCCTTCTGCAGCTTCAGCAGTTGCCGTCGGGCAGCTCCTGCTCCTTGACCACATACACGTGCTTCATGCCGATCTCGTCGAAGATTCGGCGCACCGGGATGTTGCCGGAGCCGTGCAGCGGCGTGTAGACGATCTTCAGCTTTTCGCCCATCTCCCGGGTCAGCTCGGGGTTCACGGCCAGCTTCTTGACGGCGGCGATGTAGGCGTCGTCCACTTCCTTGCCGATGTAGGTCAGCAGGCCCCTGTCCAGCGCCTCCTGTTCGCCCATGGGAAGGGATTCCTCATAGGTGGTCTTGGGCAGGCGATCGGTGATGCCGACGACGGATTCCGGCGGCATCTGGGCGCCGTCGCTCCAGTAGACCTTGTAGCCGTTATACTGGGCGGGGTTGTGGCTGGCGGTGATGACGATGCCGCCGATGCACTTCAGGTGGCGCACCGTGAAGGAGAGCACCGGCACGGGCCGCAGCGATTCGAACAGGTATACCTTTACGCCCGCGGCGCACAGCACCAGCGCGGCTTCCTTGGCGAACTCGGGGCTCTTGCGGCGGGAATCGTAGGCAATGGCCACGCCCTTCTCGGCGCCGTCGGGGGTGGTCAGTATGTACTTGGCCAGCGCCCGGGACACCTTGCGCACGTTGTATTTGTTCAAACGATTCGTGCCGGCCCCCAGCACGCCGCGCATACCGGCGGTGCCGAACTCCAGCTCGCGGTAGAAGCGGTCCTCAGCCTCCTTGGGATCGTCCTCGATGGACTCGAGATCCTCGATGGTCTCCATGTCGTCGGCAAAGTCCATCAACCATTGATGTAAGAGCTGCATGTAATCCATGGGGCATTACCTCCTCATTTAAAATGGGGAACAGAGAGTGGGGAATGGGGAACGACGTTGCCCAAGCGGCTCAAGCCATTCCCGATTCCCAATCCCAATTCCCGATTGTTTTTACTTACGCTTCCTTTTTCGCCAGGTACTCGTTCAGGCGAGTCACCAGCTCGTCGGCGTCGGTGCCGTGGGCGGCGCAGCCCATCTCCAGGGTCTCCATCATCGAGAAGGGGCAGCCCATGCAGTGCATGCCGTATTCCATCATGATCGGCGCGGTGGTGCGGTCGATGTCCAGTACCTCGCCGATGCTCATCTGCTTGTTGATCGTAGCCATATCGCTCTACCTCCATTTGATCCGTATTTTATAGTCGGATTGTTTCCTTCCTGACTATTAGTGTACAACAAAAGCAGCGGAAATGCAAGGGAAAATCGGCATCAGGGGAAATCCAGGGGCGCCTCGCGCCGCTACAGGGCCCCTCAAAAAACGCTCATCGCCGCCGGACGGTATCCATTGGCCATAATATCTTGGTAACTGTTCAGCAGCATACAAATTCTGATTTATCGCGGGCTTACGCCCGCTTGAAGGGGGACAGGTCCCCCTTCAATACATCCCCCTCAGATTTGCCTGAAATCGCAAGCG
>ONJE01000205.1 GCA_900318045.1 uncultured Eubacteriales bacterium | reverse complement strand
AGGGAACAGGAAAAGCCGCGCGCGAAACGATACAACCAGGACAAAGGAAACGTTTCCGCGATAAAATGAGACACGAAATCCCTGAAAACCCTGTAGCGGGCAATACTGGCACCACAATGACATTTATTCGAAAAGGACGTCGCCCCTGCAGCATGTACGATTTCATAATCCACGCGGCAGCCGCCATTCCTGTTCCCTGTTCCCTGTTCCCTGTTCCCTTTATACTCCCCTTTGCGTATCCGTAAACCCCCCGCAAAATCAGAAGTACCCCGAACAACAATCGCCGCGTCCGCGGCGGAAAGGATATGCTATGAAGATCGAGAAGAAGGTCATATCGAACCTGAACAAGTGCTATGCCATGTCGGAGCTGACCTGGGAGGGGAAGCACTGCTTCCTGGTGGCCGCCGAGAAGCACGATCCCTGCTACGTGTTCGCCGAGGATGGCGCCCAGCTGGACACGGTGTGGAGTGAACCCGGCGGCGTGATGACCATGACGCCCGTGCCCGGAACGGACGGCCAGTTCCTGGCCACCCATCAGTTCTATTCCCCCAATGATTCCGCGAACGCGAAGATCGTCATCGCCACGGCGAAGAAGAGGGGGGAGTGGGAGATCCGCACGCTGTGCGAGGCTCCCTTCGTGCACCGCTTCGGCATCCTGAACCGCAACGGCACCAACTACCTGCTGGTGTGCTGCCTGAAGAGCGACCACGAGTACAAGAACGACTGGCGCTTCCCCGGCGCGTGTTACGCCTCGGTGCTGCCCAGCGACCTGTCCGTGTTCAATGAGGATCACCAGCTGACCCTGGAGCCCATCATGGAGGACATGCTGCGCAACCACGGCTACAGCAAGGTCTGCATCGACGGCTACGAGGCCGGCGTGGTGGGCTGCGAGGAGGGCACCTTCCTGTTCCGCCCGCCCGTCGCCCCGGGCAAGGACTGGGAGATCGACCTGCTCAGCGCGGTGCCCTCCAGCGATTCGGTGCTGATCGACTTTGACGGCGACGGCCAGCTGGAGCTGGGCACCATCAGTCCCTTCCACGGCAACGCGCTGACCATCTTCCATCTGGACGAGTTCGGCAACTACGTGCCCACCTGGAAGTACCCCGCCCCCGAGAAGGAGACCGAGATGCTCCACGCCACCTGGGCCGGGCAGCTCCTGGGCAAGCCCACCTGGTGCGTGGGCTGGCGCAAGGGCACGAAGTGCACCGTCGCCATCACCTATGAGGACGGAGCCTACAAGACCGGGTTCATCGACCAGAACACGGGCTGCGCCAATTTGATGCACTTCGTCAACGCCGCCGGCAAGGACGTGCTGGTGGCCACGAACCGGGAGATCGATGAAGTGGCGATGTACACGATCACTGAATAAGGAGGAAACAACCCATGCTTGAAGCACTGAAACAGAAGGTCTATGAGGCCAACATGGAGCTGCCCCGCCGCAACCTGGTCACCTACACCTGGGGCAATGTCAGCGGGATCGACCGGGAGAAGGGGCTGTTCGTCATCAAGCCCTCCGGCGTGGAGTACGACGAATTGAAGCCCGAGGACCTGGTGGTCATGGACCTGAAGGGCAACAAGGTGGAGGGCGACATGAATCCATCCTCCGACACGCTGACCCACATGGTGCTGTACAATGCCTTCCCGACCATCGGCGGCATCGTGCACACCCACAGCCCCTACGCCGTGGCCTGGGCCCAGGCGGGGCTGGACATCCCCTGCTACGGCACCACCCACGCCGACTACTTCTACGGCCCGATCCCCTGCGCCCGCCACCTGACCCAGGAGGAACTGGACGCCGGCTACGAGCTGAACACCGGCAACACCATCGTGGAGTGCTTCAAGACGCGGAATATCGATCCCGTGGCCGTGCCCGCGGTGATCTGCCACAGCCACGGCCCCTTCACCTGGGGCAAGGACGCCGCCGACGCCGTGTACCACGCCGTGGTGCTGGAGGAGGTTTCCAGGATGGCCATCTTCACCCGCCAGGTGAACGCCACCGCCGCGCCCGCGCCGCAGCGCATCCAGGACAAGCACTACATGCGCAAGCACGGCCCCAACGCCTACTATGGCCAGGGTAAGAAGTAAATGAGCGAAACCAGGACCGCCGGGCTGTTTACCGCAGCCTTCACCTATACCGACGCGGTGCTGTCGGACTTCGAGGCCATGTACCGCCAGAAGAAGGAGATCTCCCCGGCCATGCGCATCGTGCTGGGCGCACTGGGCGCGGTCGGGGCGGTCTACTTCGGCTGGATGCTGTACCGGGACGGGCTGTCGCTGACCCGGGTGGGCTACGTGCTGATCTGCGCGGTGCTGCTGGTGGTGGCGCTGTCCCGCGGCGGCAAGCGGCCGGACGAATCCACCGCCAAGTACCGCAAGTATTACCAGGACAGGCAGGCGACGTTCAAAATCGACGAGAATGGCGTCGAGATGCACCTGGAGGGCCAGAAGAAGTACGCCCGCAGCAAGTTCAGGGAGATCTACGGCCTGTTTGACACCGATATGTGCTTCTATTTCGTCATCAAGGGCAAGGCCTACTACATCCTGCCGAAGGACAGCGTGGAGGGCGCCGGCGCGGATGAACTGAAGAAGTACATGGAGAAGAAGTGCGCAAAGCATTTTTTGCACTACGACACGAACAACGGCTGACGCCATCGTGCCCCGCAGTCAGTGTACGGACTGCGGGGCGCTTTCCTGTGACGGATCTGTGACGTGCGATTTGCTATCATGCCCATGTCGGCAGGATCGAAGCGCCCGCGAATGAACGGCGCATGAGATCAACGCCGGTATCTCGAGGGAAGAGTCATTCTTTTTTGATCGGTTTCGTCGCAAAAATACTTGACATGGGTTTTTTTGTATAATATCATATCAGAGATGGGAAAAATGGTTTTCCATCGCACCAAGAAAAGGAGGAGTATTTCATGAAGAAGCTGCTTGTTGTACTGACTGTCCTGTGCCTCGTCTTCTCGATGGCCGCCATGGCCGAGGAGAATCCCTTCACCATCCGCAACGGCGTGCAGTTCGGCATGACCCAGGATGAAGTGACCAAATCCGAGGGCGATGCCAAGTATGAGGTGGATACCGAGCGCACCCGCGGCTCCGTGACCTTTACCGAGGTGGAGTATGAGAATGCCACCATTGGCGAAGGGAAGGGCGACATTGCCTATCTGTTCCTCGACGACAAGCTGGTCGCCATTCGCGTAGACTTTGACAAGAAGGTCAACACCTTTGAAGAAGCCGAGAAATACCTGACCGAAAATTACGGCGAGGGCAAGGAGCTTGATCTGAAGACGCTGGGCAATGGCGTGTACGCCGTGGACGACGACGGCCATCCCGAAGCCAAGGCCAAGGCCTGGACCGGCGACGGCTTTACCGTGGTGCTGGAAGAGGACGACGACGGTGACATCGACGTGACCTACGTGGATCTGACCGCCGATTACATCAAGTGATCCGTTCCCGTTTCCATAAGGCTACAAAGGCGAACCGCCCCTCCGGAATGATCCGGAGGGGCGGTTCGCGTATGTGCGCGTTATGCGCACTTGGCGTTCACATGGCCCAGGCTGTTGAAGAAGTTCATCATGTAGGCTTCGTCGGCCTTGTTCATGCAGAACACCTCGTAGGTGTCGCCGTGATCCTTGCACAGCTCGCCGATGGCCATGTAGCGGCTCAGCACGCTCTTCAGGTTGAACTCCTCCCGTCCGTCGGTGGAGCGCAGCAGCACGTCGTCACGGCAACGATTGACCGCCTCAACCAGATTATTTATATCCTTTGCATTCTTCAGAAGCATCATAATATCGCATCCTTTCTGCGTTCGCTTGTCGTACCGTTTCCTCGGTACAGCTGGTATTATAGCGAAAAGGGCTTGATTTTTCACGATGCTCGCGGTATAATTGTGTTGAAAGGCTTTGTGCTGACAGCACAACATGACTGTGATGACTTTGAATGTGCGCGAAAATGCGACGAAAATGTTGAAACGGGACAAAAAGCCGCAAGCCGAATCCGGCGATTGGAGGCGATGGCGTGGACCTTCAGACGTTCCTGAACGATTTCATGAACAAGGACGACCTGGCGCTGCTGGTGCGGGACGCCGCGGAGCTGTTCGAATGCCCCGCGATGGTGGTGGACATGGCCTTCCACGTGATCGCCTGGCACTGCGACGCTGACTTCAATGACGCGCCCTTCCGTACATCCATCCGCATGGGCAGCCTGACCTATGAGGCGGGCAGCCTGTTGGCGGTCGCCGATACACAGGCCCAGCTGGTCAGCCCCCAGGACAGCCCCTACAAGCGCCGCTTCTCGCTGCTGATGACCGGTGGCGCACCGGTGGGCTACCTGATTCTGGTGGATATCGGCGAGCGGTTGGAGCACGAGGACTACCGCGTGTTCCAGGCGGTGGAGTCGGCCCTGGCCAAGCAGCTGATGCTGGAGGCGAGCCGGGGCAGCAGCGTGCGCAGCGCGGAGGAATCGGTGCTCCAGCACCTGCTGGAGGGACGGTTTACCGATGAGTCGCTGTTCACCCTCCAGGCCGAGGCGGCGGGGCTGAAGTACCTGGCTCCCCGGCGCATCGCCCTGGTGAACCTGGAGCTGTACCACAGCGCCAACTGGTCGGAGAACGCCCTGCGCAGCACGATTCTGGACGTGTTTCCGATGTCCCGGCCCATGGTGCACGACGGCAGCGTGGTGTTTTTCCTGAACAGCGACCCGGACATGGGGCTGTTCAGAAGCCTTTCCACCCAGTTCAGCCTGCGGGTGGTGATCTCCGCGCCCATCGGGCGGCTGTTCCGACTGCCGGAGGTCTACGCCGCCACCCGGGCGCTGATGGAGGCGCTGTTGCCGAGGCTGCCGCACCCCTTCGCGGTGATGGCTGAGCCCTACCAGGCGCTGATGATGCTCAGGCAGCTGGGACAGGCCCAAGACCTCGTGCTGCCTGCGGTGCGGGCGCTGGGCGAGCGGGACCGGGCGGACGACACGCTGTACTGCCTGACGCTGTATACCTACCTTTGCTGCCACCGTTCGCTCCAGGAGACCTGTGCCCGGCTGTACACCCACCGAAACACCGTACTGTACCGCATTCGCAAGCTGAAGGAGGAGTATGACATCCCCGTGGACGACCCCGACCAGCACCTCGCCCTGCTGGTTTCCGCCGCCATGATGCTGATGGAGCTGGGGCGTGAGGATGTATTTATGCCGCATGAGTTCTGATTAGTCGCGGGCTATCGCCCGCTTGAAGGGGGACAGGTCCCCCTTCAATACATCCTCCTCAGATTTGCCTGAAATCGCAAGCGATTTCCGGGCGGCAAATCT
>ONJE01000294.1 GCA_900318045.1 uncultured Eubacteriales bacterium | reverse complement strand
CATGTGTCAGGTTTCATTCCTGGGACAAATTGTCTTCCCCGGCCGGTGTTGCCGCTCGCAAGGCGGCCACACTGGCCGGGGAAAAGTGAGGACACCTTAGATTCGCTTTTGATTATAACTGAATCGACAAGTTTTGTCTAATATCTGATATATTTAGCTGATTATAGCTTCAGCCTATAAAATAAACCCCCGGAAAGCAGTACTGCCAACCGGGGGCCTTTTGTTTCACTTAGGCGCTGTGAAGAAATGAGTTGAACAATTATGCGCAGTATAAATCTTCATATGCAAGGCGGAGGAGGGAGGCGATGCGGGGGTATCGTTGACCGACGACAACGCAGCATATGGGGATTTAGACAAGCAGAATGTTCAAATCATTTCTGAACAGTGCCTTATCCTTCAATCATTATAACCTTTTTCTCAGGCAGCTTCTTCGCATCCTTCTTCGGGATGTTCAGGCGCAACACGCCGTTCTCCAGCTTTGCTGCAATGTCAGTTTCCGTCAGTGCGTCGCCGACATAGAAGCTGCGCTGCATGGAGCCCACATACCGTTCCTGGCGGATGGTTTTGCCCTTGGTCTCTTTCTCGATGCCCTTCGTCGCGCTCACAGTCAGATACCCGTTCTGCAGCTCCAGGTTGATGTCTTCCTTCTTGAAGCCAGGCAGATCAATGTCTACTTCGTAGTGATCTTCGTGCTCTTGCACATCCGTCTTCATCTCGCGCGCGGCATTCTTGCCGTAAAGCTGGCGATCCATATTCCGGAATCCACGGTTCCAGTCATTGAAAAACTCATCAAACAGATTCTCACCAAAGATACTCGGGATCAACATAACTCATACCTCCTTTTGACTCCCTGCGCTGTTCTATGCGCCCGGCTCTGGGTGATTACCACATTCGGGTTGTCGGCGTAGGTGAAATGTTGACCGGATCTGAGCGGATGGCCTTTTCCCTTCCGTTCATGTATTATTATATCACGATTGTTAGCACTGTCAAGAGTCGAGTGCTAAAACATTCTGTGAACACTTCTGCAGAGATTGATTCATGGCGTGAATAAAAAAATCCCGGTAGGTGTAGTCACCGACCGGGGAAAAAGTATGAACTCACATGGAAGGCCACTGTTCCTCGTCATCAGGCATCAGCCCTTTCAGCTTATCCTGTTTCTCACGATCAGCACTGCCGCGCTGTATCCCCTATAGGGTACCTCCAAGCAGTACCGTCCCTGATGACTTGTGGTCAGAAAGTCGACATGCCGGCAATGAGAACCGCTGTGGTGCGAGGCCCCAACACAATGCCGGATTGATCCTCCAGCGGGCGCTCAACGTCCAAATCATTGGAAACGTCGCTGGTTTCAAAGGCGAGTCTCCATCGAAACCCCTCAGGCAATATCGGCAGGGTGTAGCGTTGCGCCTTCCAGTAGGCGTTCACCGCGACGTAGATAAAGGCATCACTGTCCGTGCAATATCTGGCATGGTCCTCGGCGTACATGTAGGCGAAGCTCAGGCCAGGAGAATGCTCGTCCAAATCCCACGCTCGCGTGCCATGGAAGGACAGCTCGGGATAGCCGGTTCCGTTGTGCGAGAAATCATAGCTCTCCGCCCGAAGCACGGGATGGGCCTTCCTGAAAGCAATCAACCGGCGCACATAATCGAACATGTCCCTGTACGTTTCAAGTTGATTCCAGTCCAGCCAGGAGATTTCATTATCCTGGCAGTAAGCATTGTTGTTGCCATACTGGGTGTTGGCAAACTCATCGCCGGAAAGGATCATCGGTATACCCCGGCTGGTGAACAGCACAGTCAGCATGTTCTTCATCTGCCGCATACGCAACGCGTTGATTTCCGGGTCGTCGGTACTGCCCTCCGCGCCACAGTTCCAGCTTGCGTTGTAATCTGATCCGTCGCGATTTCCCTCTCCGTTGTCCCAGTTGTGCTTTTCGTTGTAGGATACCAGGTCGTACAGCGTAAAGCCGTCATGGCAGGTGACATAGTTGATGGAGGCCGTCGGGCCACGCTGCCCGTACAGGTCGTCGGAGCCGCGTATTCGCAAAATCATTTCCGGCAAGCACTCCGCGTCGCCCTTGATGAACCGGCGCAGGCAGTCGCGATACATGCCGTTCCATTCCGACCACCGCCCGTATGCGGGGAACTTGCCCACCTGGTACAAGCCGCCGGCATCCCAGGCTTCGGCAATCAGCATTGTCTTTCCCAACACCTCGTCGCCGGCAATGCTCTCCAGCAGCGGCGGATTCATCATCGGTACACCCTTCTCATCCCGGCTGAGTATCGAGGCGAGGTCAAATCGGAAACCGTCCACATGGAATACCGACACCCAGTAGATCAGGCACCCGAGCATCATATTCCGCACCACGGGGTTATTGCAGTTCATGGTATTGCCACAACCGCTGTAATTGAGGTAGTCTCCGTCAGGCGTCAGCAGGTAGTAGGTCCGATTGTCGATGCCCTTGAAGGAGATTGAAGGGCCGCCTTCGCCGCCTTCCGCCGTGTGGTTGAACACCACGTCCAGTATGACCTGAATGCCGTTCTGGTGGAGGGTACGGATCATGTGCCTCAACTCGTCCGACTCCAGGCCGAAGGGCGCGGAAGCCGCATACCCTGCCTTCGGCGCCAGGAAACCGACGGTGGAGTAACCCCAGTAATTGACCAGACGCCTGCCGTTGACCTCTCGGCTATTCTCGAATTCGTCGAATTCAAAGATAGGCATGAGCTCTACACAGTTGACGCCCAGCGCCTTGAGATAAGGGATCTTCTCCGTCAGGCCCGCAAAGGTGCCCCGATGGCGCACTTCGCTGGACGGATGCTGGGTGAAGGAGCGCAGATGCATTTCGTAAATCACCAGGTCGGAAGGCGGTATTTCCAGCGGCTTGTCGCCTCGCCAGTCATAGTCCTCCCGAATGATCTGTCCGCGGTGCTGGAAGGGGTTGGTAGAGTCCGGCTCGACACCCCAAACGGACCTGCCAGAGATAGAGCGTGCAAATGGATCCAGCAAGACGCGGCTCCTATCAAAGCGCAGTCCCTTTTTCGGGTCATTGGGGCCGTCAAACCGATACCCATATTCGGTGGTTTCGATATTGAGCCCATACACCATCATGGAATATACATTTCCAATCCGGAAAGCATCGGGAAACGGAATCTCCTGGAAGGGTGTCTTCTGCCCGTGATGGTACAGAACCAGCGTACAGGACGTCGCCTCTTTTGAAAACACGCTGAAATTCACGCCGTCAAACATGAGCGTTGCCCCAAAGGGGAATACGTGGCCCGGACCATATTCGAGATCGCCGATTCTGCTCGTGGGCGATTGGTCGATAATATACATAATGATTACCCCTCATCTACGAAGCTGTTAATCCCATGATAGCAGATTGTTTCACCAAGTGCAAGCAATCAATCAATATTCGTCCAACAATCCGCGCATGAAACTCGTCCCGTAACTATTCAGTCAGGTAACTTCTGATTTGTCGCGGAGCGACAAATCAGAAGTTGAGTGGCCAGTGGCTAGTGATTATTTAAATCAAACAAATCCCGAAGGGATTTGCACCACCACTAGCCACTAACCACTAATCACTAATCACTCAATTCTGATTCATCGAGCCACAGCTCGATAAATCAGAATTTGTATGCGCCTGAAGTGGCATAGATCCCGTCATTTGAAAGAATTCAGTTCTCTTCATCCCCCTCCTCCCCCGGTTGGAACAATAGCCAGCCGGGGTTTATTATTCGCATTTCCCTGTAGACACCACCCCCCTGGGTTGCTATAATAAGTATATAAAACACACAGAGGAGGCTTTACTGATGTTCCATGTTGCCGATTGGAGCCAAAGAAAGCTGGAGATTGCGGATGCATTCAGACAGGCCGCGCCTCTCCCCGCGGAGGCGGATCCTGAGTTTTACAAGGCATTCCTCCTTCAGATTGGTGTGTCCAACAACCAGGATATGATGCTGCTGATCTCCTTCATGAACGATGTCATCATGGCAGCCAGGCGGGAGGAACGGCCAGCCACGCCGTTGGAGAGCTTCCTGGATTGGCTGAGGTATAAACAGACGCATGAGGAATAAACTGCATGACAGCCCGCCCGAGGCCTTTGAGATTTTGAATGGAAGGGTATACAGACCATCAGGGAAGCCAGGAGTATCGCCGGCTGTTTAAAACGATCGCGCCGTCCGGCGAGATGGTTTTTAGCCAGATTTGACTTGCAAAAGACGCAGGCTGCCTGGTGGGCAGTCATGGTTTTTGCAAGGCGAAGATGGCTGGAATTCAGCCGCCAGACGGTGATGAGATATTTTTGACGCGCCCTCAGGGAAGGGGCCTGAACGGGAGCCTTTAAGGAAATACCGCACAATTAAGGTGGTCGGCTGGCGAGTGAATTTTCTGTCAGGCGCTGATGCAGATTTCGCAGGTTTACTGGCGGTAAATCAAGA
>ONJE01000203.1 GCA_900318045.1 uncultured Eubacteriales bacterium | reverse complement strand
TTCGCAGGCTTACTGGCGGTAAGTCAAGGAATTTGCAGGCTGCGGATGGCTGAAAGTCATCCGTCAGGCTGCTGCCCATATTGTGCGGTATTTCCTTAACTCATACACCTCTCTGCTTTTGCCTTAGGTGGACTTTTTGCGCCTTTCGTCCCCGGATGATAGTGGTTTCACAGTAACAGTAACAGTATTAGATGTGTTTCGGCAATAACCATTTCAACTTGCTATTTCTATGCTTTGCCTTTTTTCAGGAACACCCGGTTTTCAATCCCATGGGTAATCGCCGCAAAGAGGAACAGGATCGAAAACCATGTGGCGATTGTATAGAGCAGGTTGGCCAGGCTGAAGGGCTGCTGGCCATGGCTGCCGCGTTGTCCTTGCACCGCAGCATTGCCACCCTCCTGGTCAGGTGCCTGGCTCGTCATTTCACCCTCGCGCTGCCCGTCCATTTCTGTCGCGGCGATTTGTCGCTCGCCTCTTTCCCCATGTTCCTCATGGGCTGTGAACGGCGCGACGACCCATCGGCCAAAGCTGGAGGTGACCACCCGATAGCCTCCAAACGCGAGGATCACGACACACAGAATTACGGCGACGACCTTCGGGAGCCTGATCCGCTTTCCAATCCAGCCCCAGAAGTAATTCCAGTGCAGTCCAAAGTGGATGCCAGTCATTATCAGGGCCAGTGCGGCAGAGAAAAAGTGCAGCGGATTGAGGGACGATACCTGAAACGGGAACAGCTTTTTCGATACCAGCACACCCGTCACCATGACAACAAGCCATGACAGGATCAACAGCCCGTTGACCACGAGGGTCGCCTTCGATCTTCCTGTCTTCATCTTTCCACTGAATACCCTGCTTACCCATTTCCGGTTGAAAACCACATGGACGACGAAGAGGATCAGCAGCACCAGGCCCACCACTTCATGGTACATCAGTGAGATGACATTCTTGCTGAACAGGGTCGCGCAGATCGCAATCAAAGCGCAGTCAAGGCCGATGCGCAGCGCCAGAGATTGTTTCGCAGTCATTTCAAAGCCCCCCTTCACTCAGCGTCCAGGCGGTCCAGCGCGGCAGCAGCGTCCTCGCTGCCACATTCCGCAGCTTCCTTATACAGGGCTATTGCATGATCGACATCCTGTTCGACGCCCAGTCCCTGCTCATACAATTGGGCAAGTTCGTACCCGGCATCGACGACACCGGTGGCGGATTTGTTCTCCGAGGTCGCTACGGAGGCGAAATACTCCGCCGCCTTCTCATAATCCTGGCCTACGCCAAGTCCCTGCTTGTAGAGGAGGCCGAGATAGTACCCGCTGGTCAGGTCACCGGCTTCCACGCCCTTTTCATACCAGGACGCCGCCTGCGCATAGTCCTGTTCGACGCCCAGCCCCTGCTCGTACATCAGCCCCACATACCGCGCCGCCTTTTTGTTCCCGGCCTCATCCGCCGCGAGGAAGCGCTGCATCGCCGCGTCGTAATCCTGCTCCACGCCGTCGCCATTCATGCAGGCGATGCCCTCATTCAGCAGGTTCATGGAGCCACTGTCCCGGCCGCCCTTGCGTTCACCCTCGGCGATACCCGCAGTGGCACAGATCAGCAGCGCCAGCACGATCATCCATATCCGCTTCATCATGCCTTCACCTGCCCAAACAGCCAGTCGCGCACCGCTTCGATCTTATATGCGTAGTCGAAGGAGGTCATGTGCTCTCCCGCGCCACCGCCGGAAGTCTGACCCTCCGCGAGAGTCGTGCCCAATGTGAAGGTGACGAAGTTGGCGCTGTTGCCCTCGGCCAGCATGGCGGCTACCGCGGCGTTCTGCGTCTCGGCGTCGTCCTGGGCGCTCCATTCGGCATGGCTGTAGGCTGCGCCGTCGCCGTCGAACACCTCCATCAGGCCCGCCTGGCCTACAGAAGCCTTCGGGTCGCCCGCGGAGACGATGTAGAAGAAGCTGTCATCCTCCAGTACATTCAGAATGCTGTTGTCCCACTGGCTGCCCACGAACAGCGAAGCCGCGAACAGGTCGGGATAGGTCGCGTTCAGGTAGAAGGAGGTCATGCCGCCCATGGACTGGCCCGTGGTGTAGAGGCGGTTGGTGTCAATGCTATAGGTTTCCGTCAGTGACTGGATCAGCCGCACGGCCACCTCGATCTGTTCGGAATGGTTGAAGCTGTCGTCCACGATGGTCTCGGTGAACACGGGCACCACCACGAAGGCCGGATGCTTTGCTTGTTCCTCGTCAGTCGCCCAGATCAGGCCGCCCCAGCCCTGGGTCAGCACATAGTCGGCGTCCCTGCCCACCACACTGGCATCCGGGATGAACTGGATCAGGGGATAGCTTTCGCTCTCATCATAATTCTCCGGCACATACAGCTGATATTGCAGCGCCGTGCCCGTCTCCTCATCCTCGTAGGTCAAAAGCTGGAACTTCGGCGCGACTTCGGCGATCATCGCCTGCAGCTCGGTATCGGAAGACTTGTCCGTCTGGCCGCCGCCCATCCGGCCGCCGCCGCGTTCGCCGTTGGGGCCGCCGCCCATGCCCTCCCGGGGCCCGTTGTTCTCGGCAAAGGCCATCATGCCCGTTGCCATCATCGCAATCGCAAGCACCATGCAAATCAAACGCTTCATATTCGTTTTCCTCCCTTGAGGCATCCGGACTTACGCTTGCGCTGCACGATACCCCGTCGTTTTGTTGGCAGGTTCTCTCCTGCGGGTGGTGACAGTATAACCAGACAGCCTTAATTCAACCTTAAATCCACGCCAAAAGACAGGCATTATGAGGTATCGCGTATTCCGCCCCACGTTAGCCAAACCTTCGCCCGGTCGCGGGCCGCTTTCCTGGCCAGTCCGACCACGTGCCATACCAATGCCGTGCCCGCGACATGGGCAAGCGCGGGGGTGATATCAGATAGGCTTCTCTATAACGCTCTTTTTTACTGAACACACTTGGCGAAAACCTGTTAAATCGTGAAACGCCTTGCAGGAATGGCTTGTACGGGAGAACCCGCATGCCTCTGAGCCAGCGATAGTTCAGGGGCGCAGTCATTTCTGGAATAGCACAAATAGTCAGCCTGAGTTATTGACATAAGTCAAAATCAGCAGTATAATAGTTGGTGACAAATGTCAGAAAGGAGAGCGCTATGCCAAGGCCGGTAAGATGCAGGAGAATCGAGCATATGCCTCTTTATCGCAGCTTCTCCCCGGATGACATTGCAGCTGACGAAAGCGTCCGAATGACGGTGGACGAATACGAAGCCGTGCGCCTGTTGGATGCCGAGGGGTTGACGCAGGAGGCCTGCGCGGACAGGATGAATGTTGCCCGGACAACCGTCACAGCGATATATGACAGCGCAAGAAAGAAGCTCGCGGACGCGATTGTGCATGGAAAGCGACTGCTGATCGCGGGAGGGTGCTGTGAGTTTGCACCGACAGAGATCGACCAGAACATCATGGAGAAAGGAAGCGACACTATGAGAATCGCAGTAACCTATGAAAACGGAGAGGTATTCCAGCATTTCGGGCACTCCGAACAGTTCAAGCTGTACGACGTGGAGAACGGGAAAATCGTCAGCGAGCAGGTCGTCGACACCAACGGCAGCGGACATGGCGCACTGGCCGGATTCCTTCAGGCGGCGAAGGTGGATGCGCTGATCTGCGGCGGTATCGGCATGGGTGCGCAGATGGCACTGGCGGACGCCGGGATCAGGCTGTACGCCGGGGTGCAGGGATCTGCGGACGCGGCGGCAAAGGCCCTCGCGGAGGGAACGCTGAATTACGACCCGGACGCTCGCTGCGATCATCACGGGCACCACCACGACGGTGACTGTAGCCACGACCACTGTGCGGATCATCACTGTCACGGGAATTGAGCCATGGCGAATATCACACTTGCTCCGCTGGCTCCTGATGACAGAAACCAATTCATACTGGAAAATCAAGAGGCGTTCAATTGCGGCGCATTGGAAGAATTCGGCCTCCGGGACGATCATTTTGAAGATGAGGGCGAGATCATTTCCCGTGAAACGATAGAAGCCTCCATAGATCGCGGCGAGGCTTATCGAATCAGGCAGGATGGGCGGCCTGTCGGCGGCGTCGTTATCAGAGTGGACGGTGAGCGGGGCGAGCTCGATCTTCTGTTTGTCTCTCCCAAAGCGCACAGCAAGGGCATCGGCTATGCCGCCTGGTGCGCGGTGGAACAGCTGCATCCGGAAGTGACGGTATGGGAGACAGTTACGCCATACTTTGAGAAGCGGAATATTCACTTCTACGTTAATCGATGTGGTTTCCACATTGTTGAGTTCTATAACAGCCATCATCCCGATCCCAACGATCCAGATGCCGGGCAGCAAATGGATGAACAGTTCCCAGACGGCATGTTTCGGTTTGAGAAGAGGATGAACCTCTCATTTAAGCGACAAGCGTGATATCCCGTCCAGCTTCCGCACTGCCCGGCACTTTGATGGGGCGTCGCGTATTCCAGCCCCACGTTCGCCATGACGTGGGCTTTATCGGCAAGTTCAGTAATGGCGCGGCCAACCCGGTGCGGACGCCATGGACATCGCCTACGAGATTTTGACCATCATGGCTTGCCGTTTGCCCGTCCTGTATGTGATCTATGTGTATAGAAGCGCATTACAGGGGATGGGCAATACGCTGATGCCGATGGTATCCGGGATGGCCGGAACTAGAGTGGGTTTCCATATTGACCTTGACAACGCCCGACGAAACTCGCGATATACAGGTTGCCTTCCTCTGTCAGCCCGCTGAAGGCGTTGGCTGTGGCGACAAAGGCCGTTGGAGATGCCGCAAAACACTGGCTCGACCAGACCGTTTGCCATCAATGCATCTGCGGCGATCACGTAGATGCCATTACTGGAAATCACCCAGATTTCACCCTGGCTTTTTCATATAAGTCGTAATTGTTTGGGTACGGGAACCGCTGAACGGTCGCCACGTGATAATCCGGCGTCATATAAGCCAGAGAGTTGCTGGTAACGATCCAGAAGATGTCCCGAGTGATACTGCGCTTGATGCGCAGTATCACTTCGGAATTGAGTCCGTCTTCCGTGACGATCAATCCAGTATAGGTATGAAGCTCTTCCTCCAGCAGTGCTTCCATGTCCGCGCGATTGTGGACGTATTCCGAGGGCATCTTGGTGGCGATGGTCACGCGCTCGCGATAGCCGTCCCGGAGGGCCTTTCCCAGTACGGTCTCGGAGGTCCTTTCAAGGTAGACGTAGGCGGTGTCCAGATAGGTCACACCGCCGTCAATGGCGCGGCGGATGAGGCCGATGGCCTTCTGCTCGTCGATAATGCTGTCGCCG
>ONJE01000461.1 GCA_900318045.1 uncultured Eubacteriales bacterium | reverse complement strand
TTGGCGCAGCCCATGAACCCCCGCTCCGAGGTTTCCTTGATAATACGCCCCATGAGGGCCACGGCGTCCATGTTGATCCCCGCCCGGGTGGAGCCGACATTGACGCTTGCGCACACAAGCCCGGTTTCACTCAGCGCTTCGGGCAGGGAGCGGATGAGGCGCAGATCACTTTCTGTGAAGCCCTTGTGGCACAGGGCTGAGAAGCCGCCGATGAAGTTGACGCCCATCTCTTTTGCAGCCTGATCGAGGGTACGGGCGATGGGGGCGTAATCCTCCCCGGCGCAGGCCGCCGCAACCAGCGAGATGGGCGTGACGGAGATGCGCTTGTTGACGATGGGGATCCCAAATTCGTTTTCAATGTCACAGCCGGTTTTCACCAGATTCCCGGCGCAGCGGCAGATCTTATCGTAGATTTTGCGGCAGCAGACGTCCATGTCCGCGTCCGCGCAGTCTAAAAGATTGATGCCCATGGTGATGGTGCGCACGTCCAGAATGCCATCTATACCCACATTCTTGATGCGAGTTGGATAGTAGCGGAGGAAACTGCTCAGTTCCACAAAGTTCATGCCGCAGTCGGTAAGGTCGACCAGCATGATCATGGCAAAATACTCCTGCAAAAGTGTCTGGCTGATGTCCAGAACGTTGATGTCCTTTTCCGCAAGCAGCGCCGTCACATAGGCGATGATGCCCTTGCTGTCCCTGGCAAATACACTGACGATGGCTTTCATATCCGACACGTTTCCTTTCAGCGCAGATTTTAATTAAGTGTGGAGTTTGGAGTGAGGAGTGTGGAGTTGAGGTGTGTTCTTGGCACGATTGTAATTCTGTGAAGCAGACTTTCTAACTTCAAACTCCTAACTCCACACTCCAAACTCATAGGGCTTCAGCCAGAAAAGTGCTGACACAGATGCTTCACGCAGCAACGCTCGCAATCCGGTTTCCTCGCGTCGCACACTGCCCGGCCATGCAGCACGAGACAGTGACAGAAGTCCGAAGACCGTTCCGGCGGAAGAATCTTGCGCAGAGCCATCTCAATCTTCACCGGTTCCTTGAGATTGTCCACCAAGCCCATGCGGTTGGAAAGGCGGATGCAGTGGGTATCCACCACCGTGGAGCCGGGCACACGGAACACATCCCCGAGGATGAGGTTCGCTGTCTTGCGCCCCACGCCGGGCAGGGCGGTCAGCTCCTCCATCGTGCGGGGAAGCTCCCCGTTATATTTTTCCAGCAGCACCTGGGAGCATTTGACGATGTCCCTTGCCTTGGCGCGGAAAAAACCGCAGGAGTGGACATACTTCTCCACCTCCTCCACATCGGCTTCGGCGAAGGCTTCCAGGGTGGGGAAACGCTCAAACAGCGCCGGGGTAATCTGGTTTACGCGTTCGTCGGTGCATTGGGCGGCGAGCCGCACGGAAAACAGCAGCTCGTAGTCTTTTCCCCAGTCGAGCGTGCAGCTCGCTTCCGGGTATTCCTCCAAAAGCAGCCTCACGATCTCCTGTACCTGCTCGGGTGTCCGCATAGCTGTCTACCTCACTTTATCTTACAAGATCGATCATGCCGCCGCATTCGACGGTGTCGATGTCGCGCTGGAAATAGGTGCCGCGAAACACATACTGCACCTGAACCGGGAAGCTCTTCTGCTGTCCGCCGGCGAGATTGAGCACATGTTCGGTCGTGGCAAGCAGACTCGAGTGGATGTTTGCATTGTCGTCGATATCTACCGACGGGGTATCCGAGGACTGGAAGTTGTCGCCGACACTGACGTTCACGGCGTTGCGCGAGGATTGAATGTGCAGGGAGTAGGAATCGAGATAGACCTTTACCCGCACGCCCACGTGGCTCTCGTCCAGCAGCAGGGCCTCCCACTCGGCCCGGATGTTCATGGGCACACCCGTATTCGAGGTGAAGATGCCGCTCCCAATGACCTGGCCCACCGGGACGGGCGTCGGGGTCGGCGCGGGCGTCGCTGTGGGTCTGGGCGTCGGGGTCGGAGTCGGCGCGGGTGTCGGCGGCACAGGCGTCGGCATGATGGTGGAGACAGGCATGGGCGTCACGGTGGACGCGATCGTCGGTACGGGAGTCGCCCTGTACGGGTCATAACCGAGGCTCTGAACCTCCTGCCGTTCCTTCTCCATATCCAGCAGCAGCGTAATGGCAGTCGCCATCACCAGCAGAAACACAATAATAAAGATGATTGCTTTGATTTTCCCTTTACGCATGGT
>ONJE01000202.1:8579-13914 GCA_900318045.1 uncultured Eubacteriales bacterium | reverse complement strand
TAGTATGCGGGCATTTCCTTGCCGGATTTTGGAACCTCCTGACGGAGAAACTCAAGCAGATAATTCATGTCGAAACTCCTTTGAGTGGTGTAATGGGGGGACGTCACATTATCCCCAGTCCCTGAAATTGCCTCCGGTAGTCTCTCGCAAACGCATAAGGTATACTGCACTATTAAGGTGGTCGATTGGCGAGTGAATTTTGGCTGGAAGCTTCGCTACAGATCCGTCAGTTGCACCTGCAGATTTCGCAGGCTTACTGGGTTCGAGCGCCCGGAAATCTGTCCAGTGGACTGTTTTCCGCAAGAACGGGCTGACAAGCCCCGGAGGCAAGTCAAGAAATTTGCAGGCTGCGGATGGCTGAAAGTCATCCGTCAGGCTGCCACCCATATTGTGCGGTATTTCCTTAAAGCCCGACCCACGCTATATCCTCCAATGCGTTTGCAATTTGCCCGGCAGTTGGTGGGCAGCCCATGACACAGCGTCTTGCACCCTTACAACACTTGCCGATCCCAAGGCCGTCAAAAGATTTCCCCTGCCATCCCTGTCCGATGCAAATATCCACATCGTTGGAATAGTTGGTGGCATACAACGCTCTTACGAGGTTGGCGAAGCATGCAGAGCACGCCATATCCTGTTTCACATGTTTTGTGAGTCGGGCCACTGTGCCGGAGGGCTTTGGATAGCTTTTGGCATCTGAAGGCTCGTTCAGATTCACAAGGTCGCTTTCGTCAAACGCCGTGGAGCCAGCGCCATACTGTTCGGCCAATCCGATATATTCCACCTGGGAGAGAGACAGCCCCATCAGGCTGGCGCCATAGGCGTCGATCTGTACCGGATCAGTGCCCAGGTACATGCGGTTTGTATCAACAGGTGTTCCGCCCTCTTCAAAATTCAAATCACCACAGATACTGTCCACAATGGTCAGCTGTGGTTTCAGGGCGGCAGCGAGCGCGGCTATCGGTTTCATCAATCCCAAGGTATGGAAACGACGCTTTTCCCTGTCCGGCAAGCACCCTTTCAGATTCTTCAATGCGCATGTCATGGCAGTTTGACAGTGCCCCTTCAGCACTGGCAGATCAACAAGCAGCCCGGCATCCAAAGCCCGGGCGCAAACATCAATCTTCCCGATGGGCGTTTTTACAGAACGGATGGCATCGGTTTTCAGATCATAGAAAGGCACATCGTACTTTTCACAGACCTTGTCATATCCAGCGCGGCGCATGGCAGACATGGTGTTGGCGCCGACCCAACTGCCTTCGATGATGCTGATATCTGAGACGCCATGGGCGCGAAAATATTCTATCGCACCAGAGACAACCCCTGTGTGTGTCGTCGCACCATCTTCCGCTGTTCCCACGACAACGAGGTTCGGCTTTAAGGCCACACTTATGCCGGGGGTAATCAAACGAAACGCTTCGGATGCTTCGAGCAGACTGAGTGTCATCTGATGAGCATCGTTCCCATAAACCTGATAGATTTTAGACATATTGTCCTCCCCGCAATGATCATTTCCCCGGCCTCTTTCCAATCAGCCTGACGATGGCCGCATCATCAGCTGGCCACAACTTCCTCGTGTGCTCAAATATGCGTTGCCAGCTTTCGTGCGGTTCTTCTCTGTAAGCCGCAGTCATGGTCTCATAGCCCCATATACTCTCCGGCGTCATCAGTACCGAAACGGGCATACCGTAATCCTTACCGGCCTTTGTCTGGCGTTTCCGGAAGTCCGCTATTACCAAGTATAGCTGCATTTGCAATCCAGTCAATATCCCCGGGAAATTTTTCTCTCCGCCCTTGCCAAAGCCTGCCATTTTCTTCAATTCTGTGGAAAGTATGGCTGCGCCTGTGAATTCGGGATCGTCCTCGCTTTCCACGTTTATGTAATGCTCCATGATCGCTTTCTCACGGGCGGGCGCTCTTCCATCCTGCCATTTACCATCGAAGTCCCAGCCCAGGCGACGGGCATTGGCGAAGCACGGGAGCCACTGCCGGCTGATGAACCCCGCCCGCCCGTCAAAGAACTTGCCATAGGCGACGACATGGGATGCGGCAATTTCCTCCCGCCATTCCCAGGGATCGGTCAATTTGCTGCCCGTCCACCAGGCGCGGCTGGCTGTGTGTTCCTCCGCCGAGAAACCCGGCACATCATTGGCGAACAAGGGGAGAAAGCCGATCTCCTGAACCCAGGAGGTCAGGGCAGCAGCAGAGCGTATGCGGAGCGGATTATCCCAATCCAGACCTTTCATGATCCAGTCGGACATTGCGTTCAATCTCTTCCTTCAGGTTTGTCTCTCATCTCGGGCTCATAGAAGCAACAGCCGTTTCGCCCGTGCTCCTTCACGTAATACAAGGCCACGTCAGCGTCGTGGAACAGCTCCTGCGGATTGTCCGTATCCCTGCAAAGCGCCACACCAACGCTCACAGTTACGGGTGGAAGGCCATCATCGGCATTGGCCAATTCTCTATTGATCTGGATGACCTTATTCTCAATCAGGTGCCTTACATCCTTGCTGATATGCACCATCAATACCATGAATTCATCGCCGCCGATGCGACAGATATAGTCGTCCGAGCGAAAATTTACCAGCAGGGTATTTGCGATTTTACGCAATACAGCGTCTCCTGTTTCATGCCCGTAATCATCGTTGACGCGCTTGAATTTGTCTGCGTCTATAAGCAGGAACGCCGTCGTGTTCAGGTCCACGCTGTAGCGGATCAGGTCATAGCCGGCACGGTTGTAGACGCCTGTCAGCTCATCGTGAGAAGCCTTGAAGGACAGGCTGTCGATGCTCTTCTTGTAAGCGGTGTACATGCTGTTGTAGGTGCCGGCCAGGTATCTGAATTCGTTGGAGCCGGTGATGGGCAGCTTTTGATCGCGCTTGATGTGGTCAACAGCCTGGAGAATCGGGTTGATTCCCAGACTGGTCGTTATCCACAGCAGCAGCACGATGGCAAGCGACTGGATCACGATGAGAACAGACATACAGATCAGGCGGCTGTGCATATTCCGTTCCATCGTGGATTGCGTACCGTGCGTTCCTCTTTTAAGCTCGTCAATGCACTGGGTCAGGTTGGAACGGATTCGGTTCTTCTGGTCGTAGTAGCCATCATCGTGCATCATCTCCCGGGCGAGCTGTATCTTCCCTTCCGGAGGCAATACCTGGTGCTCCGGCGAGAGCGTTACGCCCTGCATCGAGGAGGGTATGTCATCATCGTCCAGAGCCGACAGCATCAGCGACATGGCATAGTATTCACGATCCATGAGGGAGATTGATTCATCCATGGCCTTCTTGAGCGCTTCCAGGGCTTCAGACTTGGGCAGGCGTGCCTCCATCGCCTCGATTGCGTTATCACGACGGCGCGTTACTTCTGCCTCCTTGAAATAATTGTCAAGGTGTTGCCTGAGGCCAAGGACGGTATAGCACTGGGCCTCGTCTGTCAGATAATCGGAAGCCTTCATCAGGCTGTCCGCTGCGTCCTGAAGCTCAATGTAGTCATCCGTGGCATCAGACAGCGCATTGTAGGACTTGATGGTTTGGTAAGTGGTGTAAAGCAGGAATGCCATAATGCTCAAGGACAGAGCGAGCATTATTGCAAAGGTGCTCCTGAGCGAAAGTCCGTCTTCCTTCGTTTTCTTCACTATTTGAGACATCGTTCTAATCCGCCCTTTGAATCAGATCACGCATCTTTTGCGCACACTTTTATCAGGGATATACCGCATCATTAAGGTGGTCGATCGGCGAGTGTATTTTTCGTCAGATGCGCCTGTTGATTTCGCAGGCTTGCTTCTGGCAAGTCAATGAATTTGCAGGATGCATCTGGCGGGAAAGGCGCCGCCAAATAAGGCGAGAATCCAAGGGATTCCCGGTTTGGCCCAAGGGGCCAAACTGCCGCGGGTCAAATCATAGATTTGAGGCGTGGCGCCGTTGCCGCCGTATTGTGCGGTGGTTCCCTGGATCGTTGACGGTATCAACAATAGCCCCAGGTCACAAGCTGCCAGCCGCCGTTCGCGGTTCTTGCCAGCCACCACTCGTAATCCTTGATCTTTTCACCCGGCTCCCAGACTTCGCTGCCTTCTTCCGGGGCATCAAAATCGCTGAGAAACTTGGCAACTTGGGTATAGGGTTCGCCCTTGTTTCCATGATTCAGAGAGGCCAGCTCTTCAGGGGTATTGTACGCATCCCCGGCATAACGCAGCGTGTGGAGCTGGCAGCCTGTAAAGGACGCAAACTGGCATTTCACCTGTACCGCTGCTTCCTCAAGCTCCTCCAGCGTATACAAGTCTGAATTCCCATAATCAATGGTCGGGTTGCTGTCCTTGACCGCGCCCAGCCATACCTCCAGCGTCATGCCGGGCTGCGACATGATTTGTTTGGCAGTATCCACATCGCCCACGTAACGGATGTGCCAGGGCTCGTAGCCATAACCGGTGATGTATTCCTTGTCCTTCAGATAGCGCAGTATAAAGCCATAATTGGCCAGCTTCATGTGAATCTTCTCCCAGATTTCCGGGTACTGCACCATATCCTCGTTGTAGTAAACGTCGGTAAACCCGCCGTCCTCGCCTCTTAACTTGAAGTACAGATCCAGGGCGAGTCCTGTGTGGTGCTCGGAATAGCCGGGCGTGGCGACCGTCTTGGCGGCGTAGTCCGCGCCGTACTTCTCAATGAAATTGTCCATAATTTTCTGCTGGGCAGCAACGCTGCGACGCGCCGAATCCAGCTCCAAAAAAATGCCGTCGTTTGTCTCAAGGTCAGCCTTCAGCTTCTCATAGGCTGTAAAAGCCTTGGCTTCCACTTCCACGTCATCGCCCACGGAATTGGTGACGTGTACCGTTTCCAGGGTGTCTTCCCAGCCATCGGGCAGGGGATTGAGCTTATTGACCAAAACAAGGTAGTCGATATCGGATCCTTCGGCTATCGAGACGGAAAACAACATCAGGCAGATCGTCAACAGAACCGCAAACGTTTTAGTCATCAGTTGTACCTCCCTATATAATCTACCAATGTCCATTTTACCATAGAATTCCGGCCCTATCAACCACAAAATCTCCGCTGCCTGAACTATTTTCCCCCTCGAATCCCCGTCTGCTATGCACATTGCTATCCAGCTGCACTGACGCTGATATGTGCTGGCGCCGCAGGCGCACCATAAATACGCAGGAAGGAAAATAACTGTGATGGCAGGAATGAATCGTTCTGTTTGTCCTCCTGCTATGCGGTCGTGGCAATGATGTTTAAGGAAATACCGCATGATAGGGTGGTAGGATAGCGAGGTGAATTTTAGTCAGCCGTGGCCTGCAAAAACCGCAGGTTACCTGGCGGGTAATCAAGGGTTT
>ONJE01000202.1:0-8574 GCA_900318045.1 uncultured Eubacteriales bacterium | reverse complement strand
TTACCTGGCGGGTAATCAAGGGTTTTGCAGGCTGCGGATGGCTGAAAGTCACCCGCTAGACTGCCGCCCATATTGTGCGGTATTTCCTTAAGGAAATACCGCACAATACGGTGGCGCACCTGGCGGTGAATTTTAGTCAGGCATGGCTTGCAAATTTCGCAGGTTTACTGGCGGTTATTCAAGGAATTTGCAGGCTGCGGATGGCTGAAAGTCATCCGTCAGGCTGGCGCCCATATTGTGCGGTAGTTCCTCGTATAACCCCGCCCTGTTCCGAAAAAAAACTATTTGACATCATCCATTCAGCGGTTTACAATATCATAAGGAGGCGATAACCATGTACAAGCTTTGGAACACACTGAACGATCTGAAGCAATATCGCTGGGTGGAACTGTCTCACTCGCTTAACAACACCAGCCCCTACTGGGCCGGCATCCCGGAAGGATCTGTTGAGCTGTCCAGGACAGTCTTTGACTGGGGCAACCCAATGCTGGAATGCCTGATCCAGACATTCAAGTTTCCCGGCCAGTTCGGCACCCACATCGATTTCCCGGGGCACTTTGTGAAGGGAGCTGACTTATCTGAATCCTATGGCCTGTCAAACATGGTCTATCCCCTTTGCGTGATAGACATCACGGACAAGGTGGCCAAGGATGTCCACTACGCAGTCACGCCGGATGACATCCGCGACTATGAATCGAAGTACGGCCCCATCCCCGATGGAGCATTTGTTGCTCTGCACACGGACTGGTCAAAGCACTGGCCGGACATGGGCGCCTTGTCCGGAATTGCTGAAGATGGAAGCGAAAACTTCCCGGGCTGGTCGCTGGACGCGCTGAGGTACATCTACGAGACGCGCAATGCATCCGCCAACGGCCACGAAGCCCTGGATACAGACGCTTCCAGAGAAGCAGCTATAGCGGGTGATTTGGCTTGTGAGAGATATGTCCTGGCGAAAGGGAAATTGCAGATTGAAGTGCTCTGCAATCTGGATCAGGTAGCGCCCGCTGGCGCGTTGCTGTTCGCAGCATGGCCGAGAATTGAAGGTGCCACTGGGTTGCCTGCTCGGGTTTGGGCTATTACAGAGTAGCCCGATTGCCCCCCAGCCCTGTAACATAGGTACTGGGGACAAGTCAAGGATTTTGCAGGATGCGGCTGGCAGAAAAGGCACAGGCACAGCCAAGCGTGTCGCCGTATTGTGAGGTAGTTCCTTAACAATATAGAACGGAGGGTGTCCATGAAAAGAGTATCAAACTGTCTCTGCTTTGTGCTGATTCTGTGTATGCTGGGCAGCATGCTGCCCTTTGCGTTGGCAGACAGCGTAGCGGTGGAAGCCGCAGGAGAAGCTGTGGCGACGGACGATGCAGCACCGGCGGAGGAAGCGGCAGAAGAAGCCACGATGACGAAAGATACGACAGCAGCGGAGGAAGCGGCGGAGACGCCGGCTGAGATCACGCCGAAGGGGCCGGCCGCTTGGACCGTGATGATCTATCTCTGCGGGACGGATCTCGAATCGGAACACGGAATGGCCACCGAGAACCTCAAAATGATCGCCGATACCGTGCCCGACGAAGCGGTCAACGTACTGATCCAGACAGGTGGCTCGAAGAGCTGGCGTGCGGAAGAAGCCGTCGGCGTCGACATCGCCGAGACCCGACTGCAGCGCTGGAGCTGGGATAAGAACGGCTTTACCCTGCTGGATGAGGAAGAGCTTGCCAGCATGGCAAAGCACACGACGCTCTCCGACTTTATTCAATGGGGTGCTGAGTATTATCCGGCGGAGAAGTACATGCTTACCCTCTGGGATCACGGCGGCGGCAGTGCCAGAGGTCTGATCGTGGACGAACTGCATGACGACGCGATTATGAGTTTGGAAGGGCTGAGCCGTGGTCTGAAAAACGGCGGTGTCCATTTCAATCTGGTGATGACGGACACCTGCCTGATGGCAAGCCTCGAGACCGCACAGGCGATCGCGCCCTACGCGGATTATCTGGTCGCCTCGGAGGAAGTCCTGCCCGGACTGGGAAGCAACTATAAAGAGTGGTTGCAGTGCCTGTACGATGAACCGGAATGCGGACCCATCCGCGTCGGAAGGAGCATCTGCGACGCGACCCAGATTCTGTATGCCGAAAGCGACGACGCCGTCTCGGCCAAGGGCCTGACCTTTTCGCTGATCGACCTGGGCAAAATCGACACAGTTGCGGATGCCTTCAATGCCTATATGCAGGAGGTCGTCGGCATGATCCCGGATCCCTTGGCTTTCGGACATTATCTGAAAACCGTCAGTGACACGGATCGCTATCAGTACACCGAAATGTGGGATCTGTACGATTTGGCGCGCAGAGGAATGAAAGGCGGTGTCTCGAAGGAGACCGGGAACAGACTGGAGAACGCGGTGGATGACGCGGTGCCTTACAGCGTCCGCCAGGCCTATCATCCCTATTCTCACGGCCTGTCCGTCTATCTGCGCTACAGCGACGACGGAAGAGGCATGCTGGACCGTCTGGCGCGTTGCTGCAAAAATCCCTGGCAGCTGGCCTTCCTGGATGCAGTCAACCTGAAATGGGATGCGCCGGAATGGGTTACCGACATCGTCGGGGAAATCCCGCAGATGAAGAACGAACTCTATACGATCAAGTTTGATGCCGAAGTCAGCGAAGACCGGAGCCAGACGACCATGAACATCTATTCCGGCATCGACAGCGGCGGCTATATCCGCTATGAGCTGCAGCGTTATAACGAGCAGGATCAGAGCTGGTACACCCTCGGCGAGAGCGAGGATGTGCGGCTACTTGAAAAGACGGATGAAAAAGAAAGCTACTCGGCAGTCCTTACCGGAAAATGGCCGGCCATTGGCGACGAGTTCCTGAGCATCAGCAGCAAGGACGTGATGGGAAAAAAGGTGCTGTTGCAGGCGCCGATCAACATTTTCAACGATCCGTCTTACAAACTGCGGATTCTTGCGGAGTACCCACAAAGTCTGATGTATACCGACGAGCCTGAGGAGACTGCGGAGGATACCGCACCTGCAGAAGAGAACGAAACCGGGACAGAGTACAAAGTGAACTACGAGGTGGAAGGCGTCTGGGATGGCTTTGATTCTTCCACGGGCCTCGTCAACCGCAACACATTTTCCCTGTCTGAGCTACTGGGACAGAACTTTGAAATCTGCAGGCCGGTATACAGTGATTATTTGAAAGATGTCGGCGACATGAAGTTCAGCCAGCCGATACCTGTCACACTGGATCTTGCGGTGGAAGACACGGTGCTTGCGGCAGGACAGTATCGGCTGCGCTATTCAATCACAGATATGCTGGACAGGATCTATCATACCGATTTCTTCTATCTGACCTGGGACGGCGAGAAGGCGGTTTTCGACGTTCCGTCTGCAGAAGAGAAGTAACTTCGAAGCATTTTTAGAAAATCCTTGACTTGCCGCCAGCAAGCCTGCGGGCCTTCGCCTTGGTATGACGAAAAATCCGCTCGCATGCTTGCATACATTTAGATTGAGATTAGTATAAATCCAACGCAAGGCGCAGGCAAACACGCTGATAACGCGGCGAAACGGTTTTTGAAGCACATCCCAAGATGGCCACGGGTACAGGGTGACGCGGGAACGAAACAGGCGGTTGACGGGGCGCGGTTACGTGCGTATTTCGAGAAGGCTCTCCAATGTGCCGTCGTCTTCGAAAACCATGAAATCCCTCAGGGCAATGCGCACGGGTTGCCCTGTGGTCAAGCGCTTATATTCGTATCCGCCGACGATAACCCTGACCAGCGTCTGCCCTACCCGGACCCGGCAATCGTCGGTGTCCCCCAGGTAGTACTGGGTCTCCAGCACGCCTTCGAGGGGGCCGTCATCGCTGAAATACATGTTTTCAGGCCGCACGGCCACATCTACCCGCCCTCTCCTCGAGCCGTCATAGGGAATGGACTGGCCATTCATCGCCGGGAGGACGATACGCCCATCCCGGGCTTCGCCCTTGAAGAAATCCACCTTGCCCAGGAAATCTGCCACGAACTGGTTGGCGGGGGCATTGTAGATCTCCTCCGGGCTGCCACACTGCTGCACCACGCCGCCGTTGATCAGTATGATCCGGTCGCTCATGGCCATGGCCTCGGTCTGGTCGTGGGTGACGTAGACCACGGTTATGCCCGTGCGCTTCTGGAGCTCCTTGATTTCAAAGCGCATGGATTCCCGCAGCTTGGCATCGAGGTTGGAAAGCGGCTCGTCCAACAGCAGCAGCTTCGGCGCGGACATCAGCGCCCGGGCCAACGCCACCCGCTGCTGCTGGCCGCCAGAGAGCTGGCTGGGCATGCGCTGGGCGTATTGGCTGAGATGGGTCATCTCCAGTACCCGGGCCACTTCGCTTTTGATCTGCTCCTTTGAAACCCTTCTGATGGTCAACGGATAGGCCACGTTGTCGAACACGTTCATATGGGGCCAAACGGCGTAGCTCTGGAACACCATGCCAATGCCCCGCTTCTCCGGGGGCACGAAGGTCTTGCCGCCGGAAACCAATACGTCGTCGATCCTCAGCTCCCCCGACGTGGGCTTTTCAAAGCCCGCGATGATGCGCAGCATGGTGGTCTTGCCGCAGCCGGAGGGTCCCAGCAGCGTGATAAATTCGCCGTCGCCGAACACCTGGTCAAAATCCCTGATGATCACGTTGTCCTCAAAGGTCTTGGTGACGTGGCTGATCGTTACACTTGCCATTGCTCACGGTCCTTTCTCATGTGTCAGCCCTTTTCCCACCCGCAGACCGGGCGCCCAAAGGCCCCTCAGATGGAAAACTCCCCGCCGGTCAGGCGATTCAGGATGAAATTCAGCAGCACCACGATCAACAGTATGCCAAAGGCCATGGCGCAGCTCATGGGCTGGCTGGTCATCGTCCAGTATTCATACAGCTGGAAGCCGATGGTCTTGGTGTTGGTGGAATACAGCAGCGTGGTCATGGACAATTCGTAGAAGCTGGGAATGAATATCAGGAACCAGCCCGCCGCGATGGAGGGGAAGATCAACGGCCCGGTAATGCGGCGCATGGTTCGCAGCCATCCGGCTCCCGCGATCTGGCTGCACTCCTCCAGGGAGACATGGATCTGGCTCATGGCCGAAACCACCGTGCGCATACCCATCATCATGTACTTGATCATATAGGCGATGATCAGGATATACGCGGTACCATAGATATTCACACCGAAATTGCCCCGCATGGTCATGATCAGCCCGATGGCGATGACCACCGAGGGTGTGCCGGAGCCCAGCGTGATCAGGAAATTGGGAATGCTCCTGCCCCGAATGCGCGTGCGCTGGAGCAGGTAGCTCATCACGCAGGCGATGACCAGCCCCACCGTCGCGGCGACGGCCGCAAACACCAGCGAATTCTTCAGGCAACCCAGCGTCTCATTGCGGGTGAATACCGTCGTCCAGTTGGCGAGGGTGAAGTTCTTTGGGTCCAGCACCGATTTGCCGATGTCCACCTTGAAGGAGGTGGTCAGTATCGTCAGAAATGGCATGAGGACCACGATTACCGCAAACAGCGACACCAGCAGCGTAACCGGCAGCCGCCAGCGCCGCAGGTGCACAACGGCCGGGCTGACGGACTTTCCGGACACGGTGATGTACTGCCGCTTCGCCAGCACCACGTCGGACAGGAAGAGTATCACCAGCGCCACCGCCATCAGGAAGACCGACAGGGCGGTGGCATCGTTCATGCCTTTCTGGCCCAGGGACACGTATTCCACGATGCGCGTGGTCACCGTGCTGACATTGCCCGGTATGCCGATAATGGACGGTATGCCGTAGCAGCTGGCCGCGCCGATGAACACCAGCAGCGCGCCGGCGATCAGCGAGGGCAGCATCATGGGCAGCGTGATGGTGAACACCGTCTTCACCGGCGAAGCGCCGCAGACCCGGCCGGCCTCCTCCAGGGAAGGGTCCATCTTCTCCATGGCGCGACTGATAGTGATGAAGGCGTAGGGATAATAGAAGGTGGTCAGCACCCAGATCATGCCCGGAAGCGTATAGACGTTCAGCGGCCCGGGGGCGTCGCCCAGGTGCAGCAAGGCGCGCAGCCACTGGTTCACCGTGCCCACGTTGGGGTTCATCAGCCGAAGCCAGGCCATCGCGCCCACGTAGGGCGGCACCATATAGGTGATCACGAACAGCCCCCGGAAGAACCTGCGCCCGTACATGTTCGTGCGCCCCACAAGCCATGCCAGCGGAAAGGCGATCGCCGTACCCAGCACCATCGTGGCGAAGGACGCCACCAGGGTGTTCTTCAGAGCTGGAAGAGCAGCAGGAAATCCACGATCAGCAGTATCAGTAGCCACTTGACATCAAAGGCCCAGCGCCCGTCGGAGCGCATCAGGAACGCCAGCAGCGCCGCGTCCAGCATCAGCGCCACGCCGATCAGCATCACCGTCCTGCTGTTCGCAAGCACCAGCTTCCGGAACCAGTTCATCGTGCCGTCGGCGATCATCGTGCAGGCGGCGTTCAGCTTCTCCTTCCCCCGAACGCTCTTCTTCAGGGCATTGGTCTTTTCGACGACCTCGTTCCGGGTGGAGCCAAGGCTGACGAACAGCGCCTGCATCAGCGCGATCCGGCGGTCGTCTCCCGTGGCGTCGCCGACCAGTTTCGCCGCCTGGGCGGGAACCTCTGCCCCCTCGTCCAGCAGGCAGCCCAGCAGCGACTGGCGGAAGGCCGAAGCCTCGGCCTCCGGCAGCGCCGTGATGGCCTTCCTGTCAGAGGTGGACACCTTGGGTCCGCTCACCAGGCAGGCGGAATACAACCGCCGCCAGGCCTGGTCCGGAGAGGCGTCGGACGCATAACCGGCGTCACCGCAGAGACCGGCCACCAGCTGGGGCGCAAGCGCGTCCGCACGGGCCCGTTCCGACTCGGACAGCCGGTCGAGCTCGGGCTTTATGCGCCGCGCCCAGGCGTCGGAAACCTCGCCGGACAGCGCGTATATCGCGTCGAAGGCCTCCTCCGAGCTGAAGCCGGAGGCCGCGTATTCCACCTGCCCCCGCCAACCCATGAACACCAGCGCGCAACCGAGCGCAAAAGCCAGCGCTATCAGCAGCTTCGTGACCAGGGCCGACCTGTCGGTGGCATCGTTTCTCTTCATCCGTTCATCCCTCGTAAAGGCGCGGTTCCGGAACCGCGCCCATCAATGGCTGATATTGCCCTGTATTATTGGGTGATCTTCTCCGTCCAAAGGTTGTTGATCTCCTCCCGGTCCTTGTAGGCCTTTTCCCAATCGACACCCAAGTCCCTGGCGATCAGGTCGTCGGTGGGGATGGAGTTTTTGGGGTAGGCGTCGCTGCCCTTGAGCACGCTGTGCATGTAGCCCTGCATGATCAGCTTCTGGGCGTCCTCAGTCAGCAGCCAACGTGCCACTGCCTCGGCAGCCTCGGTGTTCACGTTCTTGGAATACTCCTCCGCCACGATCATAACGGTGGAGGGGATCAGGATCACGCCGTCTTCGGGATAGATGACCTTAATGTTGGCCACCTCGTTGCCGTTCTGCGCCTCGTCGTCGATGTACTTCAGCACAGATTCCTCCAGGATCATGATGGCCGCGCACTCGCCGGATTGCAGCTTGGCGATGGCTGTGGAACCGGATTCCCGCATGACCTTGTTGGCGTTAAGCTTGTCGAAGTATTCCTCGCCGTATTTATCCAGCAGCGAGCAGACCGCCGCGTAAGCCGTGCCGCTGGTCAGCGGGTCGCTCATGGAGATGTAGCCCTTCAGCGAGGGATCATAGGCGAAGTCCTTGAAGGTCTTGGGCACGTTCACGCCCTTGGCCGCCCATTGGGCCTCCATCTCGGGGTTGCAGGCCAGTACCATGTTGCACACGCGCACCGGATACCAGTAGCCCTCGGGATCGTAGGGGAAGCGCAGCAGGCTGTCTGCATTCTCAATCTGGAAGGAATGCAGATAACCGTAGTCCTTCAGCTCCAACGAGAAGGCCGGCTCAGCCACCATGAACATGTCGCAGTCCAGCGGCTGGTCGCGCTTGTCACCCATCTCGCCATAGATCTTGGTGATCAGCTTGCTGGTGCCGGCATAGAAGAAGAAGCTGCCGTCAACGCCAGGGGTCAGGTTCGGGAATTCCGCCTGTATGGCCTTGTCCATCATGTCGATCACGAAGGGATACATCGAGGTGTAGATGACCAGCTCGCCTTCCACATCCTCATTGACCGCAAGGGCCGTGCCGCAGCCCAGCGCCGCGATCAGCATCGCAATAATCATCGCAACAGTTCTCTTCAGCATGGTGATACCTCCTGTAATTCAAGGATGGTTCTATTTTACTCTGCTCCCACCAGATTTGCAATACCTTTAAGGAAATACCGCATAATTGGGTGGTGGTATGGCGAGGTGAATTTTAGTCAGGCGTGGTCTGCAAATTTCGCAGGCTGAACCTGGTCAAAATTCCTCTCATCATACCAGTTCCCAATCATGCGGTATCTCCTTAGGGAAATACCGCATAATTAAGGTGGTCGACTGGCGAGTGAATTTTCCGTCAGGCGCTGATGCAGTTTTCGCAGGTTTACTGGCGGTAAATCAAGAAAACT
>ONJE01000286.1 GCA_900318045.1 uncultured Eubacteriales bacterium | reverse complement strand
ATTGACATAGATGGTCTTCTGCACAAAATACGATACGGAATACTTAGTTTTTGCCCAGCCAAGTCTCATAGTCATCACCCTACACCATTATAACATACCGTGGCATAACGTGCAATCATATATTCAAATGTTGACAGAAAAATAACGCCCCCATCGGCGCTTTCTTTGTCTTGTTTGCACACTTCCTGTCAAACACCCGAGCTGGGACAGTACAGCGCGTCGTCCGCGCATACGCCGCCGCAATAGGGACATTTCATGGGTGTGCCTCCGGGTTTCTGCAGGGTAAATTCCGATATATCGAGATGCTTACGGAAACGCAAAGGGAAGTACAAAGGGAACAGGGAACAGGGAACAGGAATGGCGGCTGCCGCGTGGATTATGAAATCGTACATGCTGTACCGGCGGCGCCCTTTTCGAATAAATGTCATTGTGGTGCCAGTATCGCCGCTACAGGGTTTTCAGGGATTCCGCGTCTCATTTTATCGCGGAAACGTTTCCTTTGTCCTGGTTGTATCGCTTCGCGCGCGGCTTTTCCTGTTCCCTGTTCCCTGTTCCCTGTTCCCTCGTTTCCTGTTCCCTCGTTTCCTCGTTTCCCCGACAAATCAAAATTTGTCAATACCCTTGTCCCAGTTTGGGCGCATTGACAAGGGCCCCGCCTGCTTTGCCGGCGGGGCCCCTGTCAGCGCACCCAAAGGGATTCGAACCCCTGACCTACCGCTTAGGAGGCGGTCGCTCTATCCTGCTGAGCTATGGGTGCATATGCGATTTTTCAGTGCCTGTCTATTATGACACGATCCCGGGCGATTGTCAAGGGTGGAAATGTTTCATTTCGGGGCGAACACATGAATTATGTTACTGCTCAGCGTACACTCCCTCAGTCACGCTTCGCGTGCCAGCTCCCTCAGGGAGGGAGCCTTTTGGTGTGAGAATGCGCCTTACAGGCTCCCCTTCAGGCCCCCTCCCTGAGGGGGCTGGCTGGCAGTCAGGCCAGACTGAGGGAGTTTATCAGACGCTGAGCTATAATTGAATGTATTTGTTCAGTCGCATACAAATTCTGAGTTATCGAGGTGTTTACGGATACGCAAAGGGAAGTAAAAAAGGGAACAGGGAACAGGCAACAGGCATTCATTCGAAAAGGGCGTCGCCCCTGCAGCGTGTACGTTTTCATAATCCACGCGCCAGCCGCCATTCCTGTTCCCTGTTCCCTGTTCCCTGTTCCCTCGTCTCCCCCACAAATCAGAATTTACCTGACTGAATAGTTACAATTGAATTATGAATAATATGCAGAAATATGGGCAAACCCTATCGCAGGGCGGCGTTGCGCCGCCCCTGCGGAAACGATCATCCATGTTGCGGTATAAATAATCGTTACCCATGCGTTCGCCCCGTGTTTCGTTTTTCTGCCTTGAATCTCAATGTCCGATATGCTATGATGAAATTCCAAACTGTCAGAAAGGCCGCAAGGTTCCAATCCATGAAGCATCTGAAATTCCGGGCCCGCTTTTTCCTGGTCGCGTCCATCGTCACCGCGGCACTGATCTTCTGGTTCTCGGCGCAAAAGGGCAATGAATCCCAGGCGCTCAGCGACCCGCTGACCCTTCAGGTGGCCCAACTGCTGCGGCCCGACCTGATGCAGATGTCCGAGCCCGAACGAGTCAACTTCCTGAATCTGCTGAGCACCGTCATCCGAAAGAACGCCCACTTCTGCGAATTCGCGCTCTTGGGCTTCAACCTGATGGGCGCCATGCGGTTTCACTTCCCGGGGCTTTCAAACGGCAATTGTCGGTTGCGGGCGATGGGCATCGCCGTGGCCTACGCCATCACAGACGAGCTGCACCAGATGTTCGTCAGCGACCGCGCCGCCCGGGCGCTGGATGTTCTGATCGACAGCGCCGGCAGCCTGACCGGAACCTTTGTACTGACCCTGGGGCTGACGATACTGGCCCTGCTGAATCAGCGGCGCGCGGCGCGCCGCTGATTTACGAATATAAAGCCGCTGATTTACGCATGTAAAGGAACTACCGCACAATACGCCCCCGTCGTATTGTGCGGTAGTTCCTTAAGACCCTCTTCTGCTTCGCCTTCGCGTGAGCCGTCACCTGATCCGCTGCCCGATATAATCCCGCACGAAGTCGAAGTCTTCCTTCCGCACGTACACCCGGCACTTGTAATTGCCCTTCAATGTCAGGTCGATCAGGTCGTACTTCGGGTGCAGTTCCATCCGGCGCACATCCCTGAACAGCGTCACGCCAAAGCCGTTCGGCTGCGTCTGCCCCACGCCCCGGATGCTTCCCGGCGGCGTGGCCAGGGCAAGCCTGTCCATCACTTCCCCGGCGCTCTGCGTCCCTTCGTAGTGAATCTGGCGCAGGCCTTCCTCGTTCATCGCGAAGCCGATCACCTCCACGCCGCCCCTGTACCTGGCGGACGCGATATGGGCCAGCCGCAGTATGCCCACCGTCACAAGGCCGCCCCCCAGGCAGATGCCCGTGGTGATGCCGAAGACCATCGGGCCGCTGCGGCCCATGTCCACCGTCAGCATGATCCCCATGAACACCGCCCAGGACAGGCCGAACACCAGCATGATGACCCTCAGCACGTAGTTGGTCTCAAACCGGCTGCGCACCAGGTCGCGCTCATACGCCCAGCGGTACGTCCCGTCGGAATACAGCCACACCGCCTCCAGGCGGCCGCCCTCGCTTCCGTTCTCCACGCTCAGCCCCCCTGTTCCATTATGGGCGCCTCTTTTGCCTGCATTTTCACCCTGTTTCATTGGACGAAGCCGGCGCCGCCGGGGTTCCTTATCCCGGCAAAACTGTAAATCCTTCGCAAATTCCCACCAAACGACTTGACAACTCCCCGGCGATGGCTTAAACTTTACTAAGCTAAATTTCAAATGCGATGAAGGCATTATGCCTCCTGCGGACCACTCCAGAGAGCCGGCGGTCGCTGTGAGCCGGTGTGCGCGCAGGCAGGCAGTCTCGTGCCAGAGCAGGCTTTCTGAAAAACCCAGGCGGTTCAGTAGGAAGGCCCGGAGGCCCCGTTACCATGGCTAAGCGCTTGCTGGAGCGCTGATGAGCGGCCGCGCACGCGGCAACCCCGGGTGGTACCGCGGTTTGATTGAGTTCGAATCGTCCCGAGAGCACAAACCTCGCGTTTGAGCTTTCGGGACGTTTTTTCGGGCTCGCGCTCCAATGATAAGAACACCAAACGACGCGCCAAATAAGGAGTGACACGATGAAAACCATCAAATTGATTGACATGACGCTGGCCCTGCTGCCCACCCTGCGGGAGGGGTCGCTGACCTTCAAGGAAAAGCTGGAGATTGCCCGGAGCCTGGACCGGCTGAAGGTGGACGGCATCGAGCTGGCCCCCATCGACGGCGGCAAGGCCGACCAGCTGGCCAGCAAGACCATCGCGGCCATGGTGGGCTCCCCGCTGATCGCCGGGGTGAACGTGGCCGGCGGCGACGTGGCGGCCACCTGGGAGAGCGTGCGCGGCGCGAAGCAGCCCCGGCTGAACCTGCTGGCCCCCCTGTCCCCCGCGCTGATGGAATACAGCTGTCACAAGAAGGCCCCGGCCATGCTGGAGGCCGTGCGCGCCCAGGTGAAGGCCGCCCGCGGGCTGTGCGAGCACGTGGAGTTCACCGCCGTGGACGCCACCCGCGCCGAGCGGGACTTCCTGTGCCAGGCCATCGCCGCGGCTCTGGAGTGCGGCGCGACCCGCATCACGCTGTGCGACACCGCCGGGGTGCTGCTTCCGGACGAGTTCGCCGCCTTCGTGGCGTCCGTTCAGGCCGGCGTGCCCGCCCTGTCCCGCTCCGAGCTGCTGGTGCAGCCCAGCGACGAGATGAGCATGGGCGCGGCCTGCGCGGCGGCGGCCATCGCCAAGGGCGCGGCGGGCGTAAAATGCGCCGCCGTGGCGGCGGGCTACCCCACCCTCCAGCAGCTGGCACGGCTGGTGGAGGTCAAGGGCGCGGCCATGGACATCACATGCGGCCTGCGCACCACCGAGCTGAACCGGGTGGTGGGCCAGCTGGAGCGGATGCTCCGGCCCAGGGACGAGGGCCAGTCCCCGCTGGGCAACGTTGCCGTGGGCGATACCGCCGGGGTCACCCTGGGCGAAGGCGACGACATCGCCGAGGTCATCAAGGTGGTGCGCCAGCTGGGCTACGACCTGTCCGACGAGGACAACGCCAAGGTCTACGAGGCCTTTACGCGGGTGGCCAAGCGCAAGCACTTTGTGGGCACACGGGAGCTGGACGCCATCATCGCCAGCACCGCCCTGCAGGTGCCCAGCACCTACCACATCGAAAGCTACGTCATCAACAGCGGCAACGTGATCACCGCCACCGCCAACATACTGCTGGGCCTGGGCGAGGAGAAGCTGCGGGGCGTTGGCGTGGGCGACGGCCCCATCGACGCCGCGTTCCTGGCCATCGAGCAGATCATCGGCCACCACTACGAGCTGGACGACTTCCAGATCCAAACCGTTACCGAGGGCCGCGACGCCATGGGCAGCGCCCTGGTGAAGCTGAGGGCCAACGGAAGGGTCTACTCCGGCAACGGCATATCCACCGACATCATCGGCGCGTCCATAAGGGCGTATATCAGCGCGCTGAACAAGATCGTGTACGAGGAAAACTGAGCTTCGCTCTTTTCCTCGAGGGATTAGAGTGTGTTTCTAAAATGCCTGAAGTGCAATTTCGGCGTCTTTGCCTGCATTTCGGCGTCCCTTGACTTAGCCCCACTAAGCCTGCGGAAAATCGCCTTGAAATGCAGGCAAATCCACTCGAAATTGCATCTCCCTGCATTTTGAAACACACTCTAGGGATTAGAAAATGCACTGTCCCTGCGCCAGTCGCTATTCCTAATCCCTATTCCCTAATCCCTAATCCCTAATCCCTAATCCCTAATCCCTAATCCCTCAAACCAAGCAGAGGTATACACCATGAAATTATCATTTTCCCTCCAATACTGGAAATCCCTCTCCTGGGCCGATGCCATCGTCGCGGCGCTGGACGCGAAGCTGGCGGGCATTGAGCTGTTCGACGTGAACGGCCCCGCCTTCGCCGGCAAGGACAGCCCCACCAACCCCGAGCTGGCCGCTGCCACAAGGCGGGGGCTGACCAACCGGGGCCTGTCGCTGCCCTGCGTGGACAGCGTGGGCGACTTCACCGACCAGGGCTTCGCCGTGGAGCTTGCCGAATGCGTACAGGTGGCGGTGAACCTGGGCATCCCCTGCGTGAGCGTGCACACCGACGCAGACAGCCAGGCCGCCTGCGTGGAGCGCATGACAAACCTGTTGGCGGTGGTGGGCGACGCGCCCGTGACGCTCTTGATCGAGACCACCGGCGTCTACGCCGACACTGCCCGCCTGCGCGACCTGCTGAACCGCTTTGCCGACGACCGGCTGGCGGCGCTGTGGAACATGCACTCCACCTGTGTCTTCGGCGAGGACGCCGAGACCACCATCACCAACCTGGGGGCCTACGTGCGCCACGTGCACATACACGACTTCCGCCGGGAGGGCGATATCTTCGTGCCCGAGCTGGTGAGCGAGGGCAGCCTGCCCCTGGGCGAGCTGATGAACGCCCTGCGCTCGGTCAACTACGACGGCTTCATCTCGCTGCAGTGGAACCCGGACTGGATCGACGGCCTTTCGGACATCGAAATCCTGCTGACCCACTTTTCAAGCTGCATGTCCCGCTTCGAGGGCACCCGGCTGAACCGCAGGCACCTGTACTGGAACAACCGCCACACCGGTCGCTGCGTCTGGAAGAAGGAGACCCTGATCGACAAGACCTTCCCCCAGGTGCTGGACACGATGGTGGAAAACTTCCCCGACCAGCAGGCCATCCGCTTCACCACGCTGGACTATACCCGCACCTACAGCCAGTTCCGGGACGATGTGGACGAGTTCGCCCGCGCTCTGGTGTCCCTCGGCGTGCGCGCGGGCAGCAAGGTGACCATCTGGGCCACCAACGTGCCCCAGTGGTTTTTGACCTTCTGGGCCACCACGAAGATCGGCGCGGTGCTGGTGACGATGAACACCGCCTACAAGATCCATGAGGCGGAGTACCTGCTGCGCCAGTCGGACACCCACACCCTGGTGATGATCGAGGGCTACCGGGATTCCAACTACCGCCAGATCATGAACGAGCTGTGCCCCGAGCTGGCCACCAACAAGCCCGGCCAGCCGCTGCACGCCCGCCGGCTGCCCTTTTTGCGCAACGTGATCACCGTGGGCTTCCGGATGCCCGGGGCCATGACCTGGGAGGAATCGCTGGAGTACGCCCCCCGCACCCCCATCCAGGAGATCCGCCGCATGGCCGCCGCCGTGGACGTGAACGACGTGTGCAACATGCAGTACACCTCCGGCACCACCGGCTTCCCCAAGGGCGTGATGCTGACCCACTACAACATCGTCAACGACGGCAAGATGATCGGCGACGGCATGGACCTGTCCACCGCCGACCGCATGATGATCCAGGTGCCCATGTTCCACTGCTTCGGCATGGTGCTGGCCATGACCGCCACCATGACGCACGGTGGCACGATACTGCCCCTGCCCTACTTCTCGCCGAAGTCGTCCCTGGCCTGCATCCACAACGAGCACATCACCGCCTTCCACGGCGTGCCCACGATGTTCATCGCCATGCTGGGCCACCCGGACTTTGAAAAGACCGACTTCAGCCACATGCGCACCGGCATCATGGCCGGCAGCCCCTGCCCCATCGCCGTGATGCGGGACGTGGTGGAGAAGATGCACATGCCCGAGATCGTCATCGTCTACGGCCAGACCGAGGCCAGCCCCGGCTGCACCATGAGCCGCACCACCGACCCGCTGGAGGTGCGCGTGGCCACCGTGGGCCGCGCCTTCCCGGAGATCGAATGCAAGATCGTGGACCCGGAGACCGGCGAGGACTGCCCCGACGAGGTGATCGGCGAATTCGTGGCCCGGGGCTACAACATCATGAAGGGCTACTACAAGATGCCCAAGGCCACCGCCGCCGCCATCGACAAGGACGGCTGGCTGCACACCGGCGACCTGGCCTGCCGCACCCCCGAGGGCAACTACCGCATCACCGGCCGCCTGAAGGACATGATCATCCGCGGCGGCGAGAACATCTACCCCAAGGAGATCGAGGAATTCATCTACACCCATCCCAAGGTCTCCGACGTCCAGGTCATCGGCGTGCCCGACAAGGCCATGGGCGAGGAGATCATGGCCTGCATCATCCTCAAGGAGGGCGAGACCATGACCGTGGAGGAGATGAAGGCCTATGTGCGCCTTCCCGATGAACGACGCCGGCAAGATCCAGAAGTACAAGATGCGCGAAATGGCCGTGGAGAAGCTGGGACTGCAAAAGGACGCCGCCATCGAGACCGCGTAAAGGGAAAAATATGTATAAGATCATCGACGCCCACTGCCACATCTACCCGGACGCCATCTCCCGAAAGGCCGTGGCCGCCGTGGACCGGTTCTACGACGGCCTGCCCTCCGACCACTTCGACGGCACGGTGGACACCCTGCGGGTCATGGGGCACAAGGCGGGCATCGGCAAATTCGTGGTCCATTCCGTGGCCACCAAGCCCGAACAGGTGGGTTCCATCAACACCTTCATCGCCGGGGCCGTGGCAAGCTCCGACGGGGCCTTCATCGGCATGGGAACCATGCACCTGGACGCGGAAAATCTGGAAAAGGATTTTCAACATCTGCGGGAGCTGGGCCTTCGGGGCGTGAAGCTCCACCCGGATATCCAGCGCTTCAACGCCGACGATCCGCGGGCGATGAAGATTTATGAAATGTGCGAGGACGCGGGTCTTCCCGTGTGCGTACACACCGGGGATTACCGCTACGACTACTCCAACCCGCCGAGGATCGTGAACATCTTAAAGGCGTTCCCGAGGCTCAAATTCATCGGAGCCCACTTCGGCGGCTGGAGCGTGTGGGACGAGGCGGCGAAAGCGCTGCCGGAGTATCCCAACATCGTGGTGGACACCTCGTCCACCCTCTACGCCGTCAAGCCGGGCAAGGCGAAGGAACTCATCCGAATCTGGACCCCGGAGCGGGTGATGTTCGGCACCGATTATCCCCTCTGGCCCCAGCAGCGCGACATTGACCGCCTGCTCAGCCTGGAGCTTTCAGATGGGGACTATCAAAACATCTTTTACAATAACTGCGCGAGGCTGTTTGACATCAAATAAGCAGGGAGGAATACTCCATGAACGACAAACCCAGGACCTACGTGACCATGGACGGCAATGAGGCGGCGGCCTACGTCGCCTATGCCTTTACGGAGGTCGCCGCCATCTATCCCATCACGCCCTCCTCCCCCATATGTCACAGGGACGGTTCTCTTGACACCTGAACGGCGGATTGTTTGAGCGTGTCGGGAGAACCGTCCCCATGACAACCCGAAGGGGGTCTTTCCGTGAAGGTCATCGTCATAAACGGTCCCATGGGGGTCGGAAAGACCGCAACGGGACGCGCCATCGCAGATATGATACCCGGAACGGCATTGATCGACGGGGACTGGTGCATGGACATCCACCCGTTTGTGGGAAACCGCGAGACAAAGGCCATGGCCGTGGACAACATACTGCACAT
>ONJE01000199.1 GCA_900318045.1 uncultured Eubacteriales bacterium | reverse complement strand
TTGGAAACCCTTTGGGTTTCCAAGTTTTCCGCCTTGCGGAAAACCGCTGACAGCTCAAATCGAAGATTTGAGGTGCAGCGCCGCCCGACCGGAAATCGCCTGCGATTTCAGGCAAATCTGAGGGGGATGTATTGAAGGGGGACCTGTCCCCCTTCAAGCGAGCGATAGCCCGCGACAAATCAGAATTTGTATGCGACTGAACAGTTACTTCTTATTTGGAACAGTATTATTCCGCGAAGGCTCCCTGAATAGCACACAGCCCCGCAACGGTAAGGTTGCGGGGCTGCTCTGGTCAATTACTGATCGACTGTGCGTCGTTCAGCGGGAATTAGTCATATAGGTTGGGGGCGATGTCGTCGTTGCCCATGGTCTCGGCGGTGTACCAGGCGCAGCCGGTGTCATACAGCGGCTCGTAGGCTTCGCCGCGGGCGATGGCCAGCAGCACGTCGATGGTCACCTTGCCCATGCCCAGGGGGCTCTGGGTGATGGCGCCCAGCAGGGTGCCGTCGGCGACGGCGGCCTTCTGAGCAGAGCCGGCGTCGAAGCCTGCGGCGACGATCTGGCCTTCGCCGGAGCCCAGCACGAACAGGTTGTTGTTGGCGGCGATGATGCCCTCGGCGGCGGTCTGGTTGGAGCCGAAGATGGCGATGGTGTCGGCCTCGTTCAGGATGACGGCCGCCTCGTTGGCGCACAGGTCAACCTGGGTGGCGGAGGGCACGCGGGCCTCGATGATGATCTTGGCATCGGCCTCGGCCACAGCGCCCTGGGCGTTGTTCACATAGTACTCGTTGCCGGTCACGGCCACGCCCCAGCCCTTGGCGGAAGCGAGCTCGATGAACTTGTCGATGAAGCCACGGCCGCGGCTGGTCACGGATTCGCCGGTGGCGTCCTGGTTGACCTCGCCCACGCGGACGGTGCCCTCGGCGGCCTCAATGCGGCCCTCGATGGCGGCGAACAGGTTCTCGGCGGCCACGGTGCCGGCATAGTAGTTGTCGGTGCAGGCGTTGGCGTAGATGGCGCCTTCGGGAGCGCCGGGCACGCCGGAGTCAAAGCCCACGATCGGGATCTTCTTCTCAACAGCCTCTGCCAGCAGGTCGTTGAAGGCCTCCTGGTCGACGGCGGCGAAGCCGATGCCGTCGGGATTGGCGTTCAGGGCGGCGGTGAACTGCTGCACCTGCTGGGCGACGTCGGATTCAGAGTCGGGGCCGTCCATGTGCATGGTGATCATCTCATAGCCGGCCTCCGCGTTCAGCGCGTCGATCTCGGCCAGGGCGCCCTTGTACAGAGCCTGCCAGTAGGTGGACTGGAAGCCCTTGGAAACGATCTCGAAGTGGTAGGTGGGCTGCTCGGCGACAGCGGCGACCAGGCCCAGGGCCATGATCATGGCCAGTACGAGTGCGAGTACTTTCTTCATGATAAGTACCTCCTTCAATATTATATGCACGCCTTCTGGCGCAACATATTCACGGTTGTGCGGCGGTGGAATGCCGCGGTTCGCGTGGCGGCAGATAGCAGCCGCTACGGCATACTGAGGGCGACTTGCAGCGGCGACCATCCGTCGCCACACGGTATTTTCTCAGCTGTTGCGCATCTTGTCGATGGTCACGGCGGCCAGCAGTATGCAGCCGGTGATCAACAGCTGCCAGTCGGCGTTCAGGCCCACGAAGGGCAGGCCCACCTGCAAAAGCGCGATCAGCAGCACGCCCAGGAACGTGCCGAACACCGAGCCGGAGCCGCCGGTCATCGACGTGCCGCCGATGATGGCCGCGCCGATGGCGTTCAGCTCAAAGCCGGCGCCCTGGCCGGGGGTGATGTTCGGGAAGGTGGCGGCGTAGGCGATGGCGGCCAGGCCGGTCATGAAGCCGGAGATGATGTAGGCGAACACATGCCACTTGAACACGTTCACGCCACTGAGCTTCAGGGCCTCCTTGTTGGAGCCGATGGCGATGATATAGCGGCCCACCCGGGTGTGGTTCAGCACGATGGTCATGATGATGACCAGCAGTATCATCCACACCATGCCGATGGGCACCGGCATGCGCCCGTTGGGCGTCTGGACGATCAGCCGGAAGGCATTGCGGAAGCCTGCGCCGGGGTCCGCGCCGTCGGGCCAGGTGCCGGAATAGCTGTTGGTCAGTATCGAGCCCATGCCCCGGCAGAACATCATCGAAGCCAGCGTCATGATGAAGGGCGGGATTTCCAGCTTGGCGATGATCACGCCGTTGATCGTGCCCATCAGCACGCCCATGCCGACGGTCAGCATAATGGCGGCCCACAGCGGCCAGCCGTTGATGCGGATCATGTACGAGCCGATCAGCGAATAGCAGATCAGGCCCGTGCCCATGCTCAGGTCATTGCCGCCGGTGATCAGCGGGAAGGTGACGCCGATGGCCATCAGCAGCGTGTAATACATGTTGCTGCAAATCTGCACGACGGTGGTGTACCTGCGGAAGGAAGGGCTCTTCGCATAGAAGAAGATGTACAGCAGCACGATCACAGCGATGATGATCAGCCGCTGGAAGGCGCTGGAACGGATGAACGACGAGGAAGATTTCCTGCTCTTGCTTGTAATTTCCATTTGCATGCTCCTTTCCTGCGTCCGTCAGTTCTTGCGCCGGCGGCTGAGGGTGTCGGCGATGACGGCGCCGAGCACGATCAGGCCGGTCAGGGCGTACTGATAGGAGATGTTCAGGCCCATGGACAGTATGCCCTCCTGCATAATGGCGATGATGAACGCGCCGATGACGGTGCCCAGTATCGACGCCAGGCCGCCGGCCATCGACGTGCCGCCCATGACGCAGGCGGCGATGGCTTCATTGTTGAAGGTGTCGCCGCGGCCGGGCTGAACCGTGGTGTAGCAGCCCACGAAGAATATGGCCGCCAGGCCCGCCAGCGCGCCGCTGATGATGTAGGCCAGCATTTCCCAGCGCCGGGTATCGACGCCGGAGAGGCGCACCGCCTCGCGGTTCGCGCCCAGGCAGATCATGTAGCGCCCGGGGCGGGTCTTGTTCAGCACGATGGCGCAGACGATGGCCACCAGGATCAGCAGGATCAGGCCCATCGGCAGGGTAAACTTGCCGCCGTTGGCAAGCCGGATATCCATGTTTGAAAGGTTGCGGTACCAGCCGTTGGGGTCGGAGCTGTTGGGCCAGGAGACGTTCTGGGTGTGGGTGAACAGCGAGCCGATGCCCTTGGCGATCTGCATCAGCGCCATGGACGTGATGAAGGAGGGCAGGTGAAAGTAGGCCACGAAGAAGCCGCCCACCGTGCCGAAGACCGCGCCGATGGCCACGCACATCAGCAGGCACAGCCACAGCGGGAAGCCGTAGTTGTTCAGGCAGTAGCCGGAGATCAGCGCCGCGCAGAACATCACCGGGCCGATGGAGAAGTCGATGCCGCCGGTGGCGATGACGAAGGTGACGCCCAGGGCCAGGAAGCCGATGAAGTAGCCGTAGTTCATGGCGCTGGAGAAGCGGGCGTAGGTCAGGAACACGGTGCCGTGGTTCAGCACGCCGCTGAGCAACTGGAACAGCAGGCACATCAGTATGATGACGCCGATCAGCACCACACGGTTGAAGCCCATGGCCTTGACCAGCCTGAGGGATTTGAACTTTTCAAGTGCGTTTTTCATCAGGCTCCCTCCCTCATCTGCTTTTCGTTCTGGGCGTCGATGTCGCGGGTGGCCAGGTTCATGATCTTCTCCTGGGTGGCCTCGGCGATGTCCAGCTCGCCGGTCTTCCTGCCCTCGCACATCACCACGATGCGGTCGGACATGCGCAGGATCTCGACCATTTCAGAGGAGATCATGATGATGGCCTTGCCCTGCTGGGCCAGCTGGTTCATCAGCTCGTAGATCTCCTGCTTGGCGCCGACGTCGATGCCGCGGGTGGGCTCATCAAATATCATGATCTGGGAATCGTTCACCAGCCACTTGGCGATGACCACCTTCTGCTGGTTGCCGCCGGACAGGTTCATGACCAGCTGGTCGATGCCGGGGGTCTTGGTCCTCAGGGCGTCCACATACTTTTGGGTGACCTTTTCCTCCTTGGCCTTGTCGATGAACGCGCCCTTGGTGTATTCCTGCAGGGTGGCCAGCGTGGAGTTTTCAGTGATGCTCTTCTTCAGCACCACGCCGAAGCGCTTGCGGTCCTCGGACAGGTAGCTGATGCCGGCCTTCACGGCGTCCTTGGGGGAGTGGATCTCCACCTTCTGGCCGTTGATGTAGATGTCGCCGCCCTGCTTGGGGTCTGCGCCGAACAGCGCCCGGGCCGTCTCGGTGCGGCCCGCGCCCACCAGACCAGCGAAGCCCAGTATCTCGCCCTTGCGCAGCTCGAAGCTCACATCCTGCACCATGCGGCCGGCGTTCAGGTGCTCCACCTTCAAAACCACCGGCGCGTCGGGGGCCACCATGGAATGGGTCTTGGGCTCCTCGTAGATCACGCGGCCCACCATCATGTTGATGATGTCCTCCTTGGTGCAGTCCTCGGTGATCAGCGTGCCGATGTACTGGCCGTCGCGCATGACCGAGACCCGGTCGGTGATCTTCTTGATCTCGTCCATGCGGTGGGAGATGTACACGATGCCATAGCCCTTGGCGCGCAGGTCGCGTATGATGACGAACAGCTGCTCGATCTCGGTGTCCGTCAGGGCGGCGGTGGGCTCGTCGAATATGATGATCTTGGCCTCGTGGGAGATGGCCTTCGCGATCTCGCACATCTGCTGCTTGGCAACGGTCAGGTTGCTCATGGTTTCCTTGGGGTCGATTTCGATGTTCAGCTGCTTAAACAGCTTGCGGGCCTCGGCGTTCATGGCGGCGTCTTTGATAAACAGGCCGCTGCGGGGCTCCCGGCCGATGAATATGTTCTGGGCGACGGTCAGGTGGCCCATCATATTCAGCTCCTGGTGAACGATGACGATGCCTGCGTCCTGGGCCTCCTTGGGGCTGTGGAACTCCACCTCGCGCCCCTCGTAGGTGATGGTGCCGGAATCCTTGCTGTAGATGCCGGTCAGCACCTTCATCAGCGTGGATTTGCCCGCGCCGTTTTCACCCATCAGCGCGTGCACCTCGCCCCTGCGTATCTCCAGATCCACGTGGTCCAGAGCGTGTACGCCGGGGAACGATTTGTCGATGCCCTTCATCGTCAATATGACTTCTCCCACGACACTACCTCCGTTTCGTTCGTTGTGGGGTTTGCCCTTGCCGATCCGTTGATTCCGTGCCGGGTGCGGCCCGGGGACGGCATAGCCGCCAACGATGTTCGACTCTGCAGTTTGCGCCGGATCAGTCTTCGTCGGCCGATCCGGCGCAATGAACGGTTACATTATATACATTTCGCAATGAAATGTCAATCTGATTTTAGCAAAGTGTGCAACCGATTTAGGAAATGATGGCAATCGGGTCAGCAGTCCGTGCAGCTGACGATCACGCCGTCCTCGTC
>ONJE01000381.1 GCA_900318045.1 uncultured Eubacteriales bacterium | reverse complement strand
CCCTTGACTTAGCCCCACTAAGTCTGCGGAAAATCGCCTTGAAATGCAGGCAAATCCACTCGAAATTGCATCTCCCTGCATTTAGAAACACACTCTAGTGAAACAGAATACATCGAAAACAAATCATAAATGAGAGAAGAAATCGACATGAACATGCTGAAACCCAAGCCGCTTCGGCGGGGGGATACCATCGGGCTGGTGGGCATATCCGGCACGTTGCACGAGCCGGAAACCCGGTTTGAAAAGATGCTGGAGACCATCGATTCCCTGGGCTACAGGGTCATCATCGCAGACAGCTGCCGGGAGCAATACGGCTATCTGTCCGGCGACGACGCCTCCAGGGCGAAGGGCCTGAACCAGATGTTCAGGGACGACCGGGTGGACGCGGTGGTCTGCATGCGCGGGGGGTACGGTGTAGCCCGGATACTGGACCGGGTGGACTTCGATGTGATACGTGCAAACCCGAAGATATTGCTGGGCTATTCAGACATTACCGCGCTGCACACGGCCATCCACGAAAAGGTGGGGATGGTGACCATTCACGGCCCGATGCCCGACCGGGCTTGGATGGAGTTTGATGACTTCTCCCGGGATAGCATGATACGGGCGCTGACCAGCACCGAGCCGCTGGGGTTGCTTCAAAACCCAGAGGGCATGGCGCCCCAATGCATCGTGCCGGGCCGCTGCGAGGGCTTGTTGGTGGGCGGTAACCTGTCGCTGATCGCCTCTGCCTGCGGCACCCCCTACGCGCTGGATCCCACGGGCAAGGTACTGCTGCTGGAGGATGTGGGTGAATACATCTACCGGCTGGATTCCATGCTGACCCAGCTGCGCCATGCAGGCATGTTTGAAAAGTGCGTCGGCGTGGTGCTTGGGGGCTTCACCGACTGCACCGAGGAGTATGAGTGCTATGCCCTGCACCTGGAGGACATCATACGGGACATCATCGTGCCCGCCGGAAAGCCTGTGCTGGGAAACATGTCCATCGGCCACACCCCAACCAAGATCACTGTGCCCCTGGGCGTGCGTTGCGCTGTGGACGCCGATGCCGGGACCCTGACGATGGTTGAGGCGGCGCTGGCGGAATGAAAATAAGAATGGGCTGTCTCAAAACGCGCTTCGATTCGAGAATACACGTGTAGCGGTGCCCATCAGGCGCCATATGGCGTCAAATTGCCGCCGCTACAGAGTTGTATTTTAACCGTAGAGTTGTTTTGAGACAGCCCCATAGTTTTAGTCCAGCATTCCCATTCGGTCCAGCACCAGCGCCGACTGGATCGCCGCGCCGATGGGCAGACAGCGCTCGTCCGGGACAAAATCCCGGCTGTGCAGCGGCGGGGCAGGCTGGGACGGGGCGCAGCCCAGGTGCCAGAACGCGCCCGGGGCCTGCTCCAGGAAATAGGAGAAATCCTCGCCGCCCATACTGGGAGCTTCACGGTAGGCGGCGTTCTCATTGCCCAGCAGCGACCGGGCGACTCGGATGACGCGCTCCGCCTCGGATGGGGTGTTCATCAGGGCGGCGTAGCCGGTGACGATCTCAAGCTCGATGGTCGCCCCACAGGCCGCGGCGACCCCGTCGCAGATGGCGCGGATGCGCTGCTTCAGCTGGACGCGCAGCGTCGGGTCGGCGGTGCGCAGCGTGCCATGGAGCTCCACACGGTCGCAGATGATGTTTTGCGCGTCTCCGCCGTGGATGGTTCCCAGGGAGAGTACCGCCGGGAGCAGCGGCGAGGCGTTCCTGGAAACCACAGTTTGCAGCGTCGTGATCAGCTGGGCGGCGCAGACGATGGCGTCCACACACAGGTGGGGCCTGGAAGCATGACCGGACACACCCTTCACCACAATGTTCAGGCCGTCTGTGGAGCCATTCAGGCAGCCGGGACGGGTGTCGGCCTGGCCCACGTTCATGTAGGGCTGCACGTGCAGGCCGTAGACCGCGTCCACGCCCTCCATGACGCCGGCGGCCACCATCGGCGCCGCGCCACCCACCGTTTCCTCGGCGGGCTGGAACAACAGCCGTACATTGCCCCGCAGGGCTTCTTTTTTTGCGCTGAGCAGCTTCGCCGCGGCCAGCTGGATTGTCATGTGAAAGTCGTGGCCGCAGGCGTGCATCCAGCCCTCGTGCCCGGATCGGAAGGGACAATCCGCCGGCTCCGTGATTGGCAGGGCGTCCATGTCCGCCCGCAGCGCCACTGTCGGCCCGGGGTGGCCGCCTTTGATGTCAGCCACGATCCAGGTGCGCTGCGTGGTGTAGGGGATGGCCATAGCTTCCAGTTGTTTGGTCAGATAGGCCTGCGTCTTGAATTCCTGGAAGCCGTTCTCCGGGATGCGGTGCAGTGCGCGGCGAATCTCCACCATCCAGGGGGCAATCGCCTTCGCCTCGGTGTAAAGCTCGTTCACATTCATAAAGCATTCCTCATAAATGACACGCCACGAAATGATCCTTCCCGATCTGTTGCAATTCTGGCTTGACCTCCCGGCACACCGCTTTGCAATAGCGGCAGCGGGAGGCGAAGGGGCAGCCCGGGGGCGGGTCGATGGGCTGGGGTACGTCGCCCTGAAGCACGATGCGCTTTGTCTGGGCGGCGAGGTCGGGGTCAGCGATGGGCACTGCGGACATCAGCGCCCGGGTGTAG
>ONJE01000271.1 GCA_900318045.1 uncultured Eubacteriales bacterium | reverse complement strand
CGGAAATCGCTTGCGATTTCAGGCAAATCTGAGGAGGATGTATTGAAGGGGGACCTGTCCCCCTTCAAGCGGGCGTAAGCCCGCGGCAAATCAGAATTTCCCCAACCGAACCGCGCTCTCCATTGCGGGGCTCACTTGCCCCTCCCCAGCGGGAACTGGCCGATGCGCAGGGTGGTGCCGCCGAAGGGCACCAGTTCGATCACCCGGGCGTCCTTCTCCTTCACCACGGGCACCATGGGCACGCTGGCGGCGCTGCCGCCGTCCATGCCCCATTCCACCGGCACGGCCTTCACCAGCACCTTCACCGGCGCTTCGCCCTTGCCGAAGGCCCCCGGGCGCGCGCCGCTGTACACGGCCTTCATGGGCTCGTCCCGCACCAGCGCCCAGTTCCAGGGGCTGTCCGCGGTCACTTCCCAATCGTCGTTCTCGTTCCGCTCCCGGCGCTCCTCGGGCTGCAGGGCCATCAGCAGCGGCCCCAGCTCCACCGCGCCGGACTGGTGATACCACTTGGTCAGGCGGGGCACGGTGCCCATCTCCAGACGGATCACGTCGCCCGAGCGCCAGCGGCGGCGCACACAGCTCACGTCCCCGGCCCGCACCTGCATGATCTCGCCGTCAGGCAGGAACACCATGGGCTGGCGGGTCCAGAAGGGCATGCGCAGGTACAGCGGGAATTCGCAGGGCTTCTTGACGGAAATCCTGATCTCCACCGACTGGCTGAACGGATAGCCGCCGGACACCGTCAGGCGCACCGGCACGCCGTCCAGCACCGCGCGCACGGTACAGGGCGCGTAGCTGACGGCCTGGAGCCCGCCGTCGGCGGTGGCGTACCAAAGGGACGCCACGAAGCGGGGCCAGCCCTGGCCGCAGTTGGCGGCGCAGCAGTCCTCATCCGGCACGGAGGCGAACAGATTCGCGCCGTCGGTGCAGTTGTACCACTTCCGCGTCTGTCGGGACACCTTCACCTGGTTCACCTGCTCCTGGCACTGGTGGGCGGTCATGTCCGCCGAGAAGGCCGCGGGCAGGGCGTTGTAGGCGATCTTTTCCAGGATGTCGGCGTATTCGGCGCTGAAATCCCCCAGGCCCAGCAGCGTCTCCAGCGTCTGCATCAGCTCCACGATGGCGCACAGCTCCGAGCCCTGGGTGGGGCTGTTGCCATTGAGATGCTTGTCGCAAATGAACATGCCGCTGGCAACGCCGTGGTGGCGCACCAGCTTGTTCCAGCCGAAGCGGAAGCCGCCCTCCTCCTTGAAGCCCGACTTGAACAGGTTGATCACGCCGGGGGTCTTCAGTCCCATGGCGATATTCACGCCGTGGGACAGGTGGAACTGGGTGTGGAAATAGGGGCGCTTCTCCCCCACCAGGGGCTCGTTTTTCTCCTCCTCCAGGGCCTCCTTCAGCCGATCCCACTTCAGCGAGCGGCTCATGGGCACGGTGTTGGCGAAGGTATGGAAGTAGTTGGGCCAGTCCAGCGTCTGGGCCCGCAGCTTTTTGCACAGCTCCAGCAGGTGCTTTTGTCCGGTGATGTTGTACAGCCACAGGGCCAGCTCCATGTTCTCGCCGCCCCGGGCCACCGCCCACGCCTTCAGCGGGTGGTCGCCCAGGTGAAGCACCTGGTACTTGAAGAAACGGTCCATCAGCACCAGCACCCGCCGGTCATTGGTGGCGGTGAAATACTGGCGCAGGGCCTTCAGGGCGATCATCAGCGGCCAATAGTCGTCGTTGCCCTCGGGGCCGAACCAGCCGTCCTCCCGCTGGCTTGACAATATCCACTCGATGTAGGCCATGGCCTTGGCCTTCAGGGCCTCGTCGTCCAGCGTCCAGGCCAGGGTCACCAACCCATCCAGGTAATAGGGCGCGTTCTCCCCGCAGTCGCCCGGGCCGCCGAGCCAGCCGCACTCCGGGCCCAGGTCCGACCAGCGCCCGTCCAGCCCGGCGGTCAGCCCGTCGCGCTGGGTTTGCAGCTGCTCCAGCAGCCAATCCTCGGGCCGGATGCTGCCCAACGGGAGCGGAGACAGTGTATTCGGCGTCAGCGGCGCCCTGTTGAAGATGGGTTTCATGTCTGCACCTCTATTTATTCGAATATCCGATACTCACATTCGATCCTGCCGTTGTAGTAGCGCCGGCGACGGGTAGCGCGGCGGCCATAGGCCTGCTCAAAGCCGGCGTCGGCGCTGAAGGCGCACAGCTTCCAGCCCCGGAAGCGCCGCTGCAATTCGCCCAGCTGTTTGGCCACGGCATGGGCCGCACGCATATTGTCCAGCCGCTCGCCGTAGGGGGGATTGGCCACGAACACGCCCACCGGCTCCGGGGGGATGTCGTCGCCGGGCATCAGGTCCCGCATGTCCTTTACCGACAGGGCGATGCGCCCCGCCAGCCCCGCCTGCCTGACGTGGCGGGTGGCCAGCTCGATGGCCTCTGGGTTGATGTCGCTGCCGGACACGATCAGCGGCCGGCGGCTGCCCTCCCCGAACTTCTTTCGCGCCTCGGCGCGAATGGCGTCCAGCGCCGCATGAGGCACGCAGGGCCAGGCCTCCATGGCAAACTTCCGCGTCAGGCCCGGGGCCCGGTTCAAGGCGATGAACGCGGCCTCGATCAAAATGGTTCCCGTGCCGCAGCAGGGATCGTGCAGGGGCTGCCAGGGGTGCCAGCCGCTTTGCAGTACCAGCGCCGCCGCCAGCGTCTCCCGCAGGGGCGCCTCGCCGTTCCAGGTGCGGTAGCCCCGCTTTGAAAGCGGCTCGCCGGAGGCGTCCACCGCCACGGTGACCACGTCGTTGCGGATGGCGATGTCCACCTGGAACATGGCCCCGGTCTCGGAGAACCAGTCGACCCCGTAGGCGGCCTTCAGCTTCTCCACCATGGCCCGCTTGGCGATCTTCTGCACGTCCGAGGGGCTCATCAGCTGGGATTTCACGCACCGGGCGCGAATCGGGAAGGCCGCGTCCGCGGGCAGCAGCCCCTGCCAGTCAATGGCCTTGACGCCCTGGAACAGCGCCTCATAGCTGCGGGCCTCGAACCGGGCCATCACCAGCATGATGCGGTCGCAGGTGCGCAGCCACAGGTTGGCCCGGAAGGCGTCTTCAAAGCCGCCCTCGAAGCTGGCCCCGCCCACGTCCATCACCCGGACGTTCTTCATGCCCATGTGCTTCAGGTCCCGCCCGGTCATGCCCTCCATGCCAAAGGCGGCGCTTGCTGTCCACTCCATCGTCGCTACGCTCCATCCACGGTTTCCCCTCCGGTTCCGGAAGACGAGAAACCATTATCCCCTATTATTCCATATTCTATTATAAATGATAAAACGCCCTTCTTCAAGCGAAGAAGGGCGCTCGCAAATATTTAACCTCAGGGTCGCGCGGTTGCCTGTGCCACGGGTGCCATCCGCCGCGATATCCGCAATGATTGCAGCGGCGGCACGCCTACGTCACCGCCGTATTGCGCGGTATTATTGGACAAAGTCCTCACGCATCGGGGTGAAGATGTCCAGCAGGGTGCCAGCCTCCAGGCACAGGGTGCCGTGGGGGATGTCCGGCGGGAAGGCCAGTGTATCGCCAGGGCCCACCTCCACGCCCTCGCCGTCCACATTGAAGCGGAAGCGGCCCGAGAGCACATAGGTGCTCTGGCTGTGGGGATGGGTGTGCACGCTGCCCTCGCCGCCCTTTTCAAAGTTGACCTCCACGATCATCAGCTGGGGCGTGTAAGCCAGCACCCGCCGGGAAACCCCGCCCCCCAGGTCCTTCAAAGCTACATCTGCATGATAAACCACATTCGCCATTTTTCGTACCTCCTTTGTTATAACAATTCTGATTTATCGCGGGCTATCGCCCGCTTGAAGGGGGACAGGTCCCCCTTCAATACATCCCCCTCAGATTTGCCTGAAATCGCAAGCGATTTCCGG
>ONJE01000376.1 GCA_900318045.1 uncultured Eubacteriales bacterium | reverse complement strand
CGCTGGCGCTTACCGCGTCGGCGCTGGCCGAGGTCTATGAGGGCACCGCGACGGCCCTGTCCACGCAGGTGGTGGTCGCCGACGTCCCGGGCCTGGTCCAGGGGATCGACGCCGCGGTGGGCGACCACGTTGACGCCGGTGAACCCTTGCTGACGCTGAAGGGCGAGCGGATCTATGCCGCACAGGACGGCACGGTCTCGCTGGTCAACGCCCTCGAAGGCGACTCGATAGACGGTACGCTTATGGAAATCGCGCCGCTGGAGCGCTACACAATCCACTGCACGGTGGACAAGGCTTACCAGAGTGCCGAATCCATGCTGGTGCACAGCGGTGAGACGCTGTATGTGCGCTGCACCGCTGACGGCACCCACCGGGCCGTGGGCGTGGTGACCCAGGTGGACGGCGCGGAGTACCGCGTCGTCACCGTGGGCGGCGAGCTGTACCTGGGTGAAACCGTCTACCTGTACCGGGACGCGGACTTCACCGCCAGCCAGCGCGTCGGCATCGGCACCGCGGTGGCCAGCGACACCCAAGGCTACGAGGCCAGCGGCACCGTGACCCGTTTGGCGGTCAGCGAGGGTGATGCGGTGGAGCGGGGACAGTTGCTCTATGAGATCAACGGCGGCGAAATCGCCTCCCCCGTCTCCGGCACGCTGGCCAGCCTGGACGTGCAGAAGGGCGACGGCGTGGAGGATGGCCAGGCGGTGGCCGGGATCGTTCCCGACGGCCAGGTGTGCGTGGAGATCCATGTGGGTGAGACCGACGCCGCGCTGTTCTCGGCCGGTTCCCGGGTAACGCTGACCCGGACCCATGATCCCGATGAAACCACCTTCGGCGGCACGGTCTGTGAAAGCGCGTGGCTTACAGATGATGGGGCTTATACCGTGCGCATCCTGCCTGACGCGGGCGTCGACCTGGCCCTGGGCATGTGCGTCACCGTGCGGACGATGGAGGATTGACCCGCTGACCAGCAGGGAGGCTCCCAAGCAATCCTCCGGCGTGCGCGCACATCTGTAGCGGAAACATGATGACATTGCCCGTATGGCGGCGCATCGGCCTACAGATCTGTGCGCCATAAAGCCATCCCCAGGCAGCATATCTGCCGCTTCAGGGGCATCGAGCGCCGGATCTTGCTTATCCCAATCCGTCATTGCTGCGATGCACTGGTATCAGCCAAAATAACCAACAGGTTCAGACCTGAGACGGTCTGAACCTGTTGAATGTCTGACGGCATAAAGCTGGAGCCGCGCAGTATCACTTCTTCTTTTTGTGCTCCTTCTTTTCTGAATTCTCTTTCTTCTTGTCCTTCTTATCTGTTTTTTCCTTCTTTTCCTTCTCCTTTGTCTCGCCCAGTTCCTCTTCCAGCGCCTTCCTGTAGCCTTCGAACTCCGCGAGCCTCTCCTTGGTCACCACCGGGTATTTCGGGTCCATCTCCTTGAGCGTATGCAGTATGATCTCGCTGATGACGAGACGCATGTACCACTTGTGATCGGCCGGCACCACATACCACGGCGCTTCCTTGGTCGCCGTTTTATTGATCGCGACCTCAAAGGCCTCCTGATACTCATCCCAGTACTTGCGCTCTTCGAAATCGCTGCCTGAGAATTTCCAGTTCTTCTCCGGCTCTTCGATGCGCGACAGGAAGCGACGCGCCTGTTCCTTCTTGGACAAGTTCAGGAAGATCTTCACGGTCCGGATGCTGTTGTTCCAGAGATACTTCTCGAAATTGCGTATGTCCTCGTACCTGAGGTCCAGCTGCTTTTCCGGGTCAATCCTGTCCGCATGAGCCTGGTTCTGCCACAGCTTTTTCACGCGATAGATCAGGACCTCCTCGTAGTGGGACCGGTTGAAGATGGCAATATCGCCCTTCATCGGCACCTGCTGTTCAATCCGCCACAGATAATCATGGGCCAGCTCCGTCGAGGAGGGCGACTTGAACGCGCACTCATGGACGCCGTGGGGTGACAGGCACGTGAGCACTGCGGCGATTGTTCCGTCCTTGCCGGCGGCGTCCATCGCCTGGAAGAGGAGAATCAGGCCCTCTTTCTTATCGGCATACAGCTTGCTTTGCAATTCCTGCATCTTCTCGACATTCTTCATCATCTTCTCTTCGGCCTTCGCCCGGTCCGATTCGAGAGAGGTCTCATTCGTCGAAGTCTTGGAGAGCTTGAATTCCTTGCTCCCATCGTACCTGTACTTTTTGAGCATTGCCATTTTCCTCCTATAGAGATTGCTGTGTGTTTTGCATCGCCATGCACTGAATCAACGGTGTAAAAAATACCCTATCATTATCCTTCTATGAATATACATGATTCCCCCCAAAAATGCAAGTGCCCCGGGGACAATACCAGCGCAGGGAAGGGAAAATCCGGGAAGACGCGCAAGGGCGATCAGCTACTCCGCACGCCACTGGTAACCAGCGCGCATTCCGCCGCAAAGAACAGAGCTTCGTATGGATTAGAGTGTGTTTCTAAATTCGGGAAGATGCATTTGGCTGGAAACTTCGTTGCAGTTACGGCGTCTTGAACTGCATTTCTGTGTTGATTTCCATTGACTTAGCTCCGGGGCCTGCCGGCCCGTTCTCACTGAAAACTCTCCACTGGAGAGTTTTCCGGGCGCTCGAACCCACTAAGCCTGCGGAAAATCGCCTTGAAATGCAGCCCAATCCACTCGAAACTGCACATCCC
>ONJE01000450.1 GCA_900318045.1 uncultured Eubacteriales bacterium | reverse complement strand
TTCCGCCTCGCTCCGCTCGGCACCTCCCCTTTCAGGGGAGGCCAATTTCTCAAAGCCTCCCCTGAAAGGGGAGGTGGCCCTGCCATAGGCAGGGTCGGAGGGGTTCCACAGCATCCATCCTGAGCTGTAACGATTAAACTGAACAGATACAGCAATTGATATATTCCCGGTCATATTATGACACGAAGCAGGCGGTTTGTAAAGTAAAAAAGTGATATGGTTGTATAGCAATCCATAATAAAAAGACACCGCTTTTCAACGGTGTCTCATGTGGGGTACCTCTAAATACGAACGCGTCGCCCGACGAGATGAATTTTGGACAGGTTCAGCTGGCAAAAGACGCAGGCTGCCTGGCGGGCAGTCGAGGTTTTTGCAAGACGAAGATGGCTGAGATTCAGCCGTCCGGCGGCGATGAGCGTTTTTTTCAGGCGCCCATGTTTGGATTTCAATCAGTCAGACACATAGGGCATCAGGGCGATCGTGCGAGCGCGCTTGATGGCCGTGGAGAGCTGACGCTGGTGCTTTGCGCAGGTGCCGGTCATGCGACGGGGCAGAATCTTGCCGCGCTCGCTGGTGAAACGGCGGAGCCTGGCCACATCCTTGTAATCGATGTGCTGGATCTTATCCACGCAAAACGCGCAAACCTTCCTGCGCGGCTTGCGGCCGCGGGGTCGGCGAATGCGCTCGCCTCTATCCTCAGACATATTGCGTTCCTCCTTTTTGGATTATAGGGCGTGCGCGGGGCGCACTCCCAAAGAAGAATCAGGTCGATGGTCGACGGCGGGTCTGAAAATCAGAACGGCAGCTCGTCGTCCTCAACCTCGGTGAAGTCGTTCATCGCGGGGCCGGCGGCCGGCGCGGGCGGCGGGGTGGGGCCGTTGTCACGGGGACGGGCCTGACCCTGGCTGTCGCCACGGCTGCCAACAGACTCGACACTATCGGCAATAACCTCGGTCACATAGCGCTTGGAACCGTCCTGCGCATCATAGGAACGGACCTGCATGCTGCCTTCCACTGCAACCTTGCTGCCCTTGGTGAGGTAGCGGTTGACGAAGTCAGCACTCTGACGCCAAGCGACCACGGGAATAAAATCAGCTTCACGCACACCCTGCGCATTGGCAAAGCGCCGCTGCACAGCAACTGTAAACGTCGAGCGTGAGACACCGCTCTGTGTGGTAAATGCTTCGGGATCTCTCGTAAGATTGCCGATCAGGATGACTTTATTCATACTTCACACCATCCTTTGTGGGCCGATATTATTCAGCCTCAGACACAGGCTTCTCGTCGTCAGCGATTTCAGCCTCAGGCGCCTCGGCAGGAGCCTCGGCGGGAGCGGCGGGCGCTTCAACGGGGGCAGCGGCGGGCGCGGCAGCCTCGGCGACGGGCGCGGCCTCACGGGGCGCGTAGGGCTTCAGGGGCTCGCGCTTGGCGGGCAGCTCACCCTCGTAACGCACGGTCAGATAGCGCAGGATGCTGTCAGAGATCTGCATGTTGCGCTCGATTTCGCGGGGCAGCTCGGCGGGGGCCTTGATGTACATCAGCACATAATAGCCCTCGGTCTTGTACTGGATGGCGTAGGCCAGGCGGCGCTTGCCCCACTCGTCCACACGATCCACTTCACCGCCATTCTTCGCCACCAGGTCGGAAAAACGGTTGATCAGCTCGGTCCTGGCGCTGTCCTCCAGCGCAGGATCGATCACGTACATGACTTCATACTGGTTCATACTTACTTTCACCTCCTTATGGACTTCGGCCACGGCCGGTTAACCGTGGCAAGGATGCGCTACCGTCTATTATACAGCAAAACGCCACGCGGGGCAAGGGAACATTGTGATAAATTTTTGGGAAAACCACACCGGATATTATAGCTCAGGACCCTGATTATTCGGAACCCCTCCGCCTCGCTTCGCTCGGCACCTCCCCTTTCAGGGGAGGCTGTTTGGAGGTTAGGGCCTGTGCAGAAATTATCCATACATTATGCTTGCCTCAATTCGCCATTGCGGCGTTGTCGTCGGTCAACGTGCCCCGGCACGCCTCCCTCCT
>ONJE01000096.1 GCA_900318045.1 uncultured Eubacteriales bacterium | reverse complement strand
AGGGAGATGCAATTTCGAGTGGATTTGCCTGCATTTCAAGGCGATTTTCCGCAGGCTTAGTGGGGCTAAGTCAAGGGAAATCAACGCGGAAATGCAGGCAAAGACGCTGAAATTGCGCTTCAGGCATTTTAGAAACACACTCTAACCCTGTAGGGCACCTCTAAAAACTATCGCGCCGTCCGGCGGCGATGAGCGTTTTTTTTGAGGTGCCCTTCATATGGTTTACCGCGGATATTACGTCTTGGGACAGCCCCGGTGCACAGGGCATCAGGTACCCGGGAATAGCGTGCGACTTCTATTCCTCTATCCCCAGGTATTTCCTGATCTCCGCCACATACCGTTCCCCAAAGGCGCTGAGTATGGCGTTTTCCCGCATCACATACCCAACCTCCATGATGCTGTTGGGGTTGGTAGTATCAGCCTCGTAAGGCACGGCAATGTAGTCGGAGCCGTTCAACTCCTCGCAGATGATGCCCGAGCACAGCGTATAGCCATTCAGCCCGTTCATCAGGTTCAGGTTGGTGGCCCGGTCGGTGACCTTTATTCTGCGGGGATATTCGTTGGTGCTGAGGATCTCCTCGGCAAAATAAAAGGAGCTCTCGTCCCCCTGCTCAAAGGACAGACAGGGATAGGGGGCCAGGTCGTCGAATGAGATGGATGCCCGGTTCGCCAGGGGATGGCCCTTCCACAGGTACACATAGGCGTTGCAATTGATCAGGTGATGAAAGCCCAGGCCTTTGTTGCGCAGCAGTTCCAGCATGGCCTTGCGGTTATAATCGCTGAGGTAGAGTATGCCCAACTCGCTGCGCAGGGACGCCACGTCATTGATGACGCCCAGGGTCTTGGTCTCCCGAATGGCGAATTCATATTTGGCTACGTCGTAAACCTTCACCATCTCCACGAAGGCCTTCACCGCGAAGGAATAGTGCTGGCAGGACACCCCGAAGCGCTGTTTTCGCTCGCCGACCTTGCCGTACTTCTCCAACAGGTTCAGGTAATCACCGTAGACCTGGCGGGCATAGGGCAGGAAGTCCACCCCCTCCGCCGTCAGCGTCACGCCCCGGGCCGTGCGGTTGAACAACACGATGCCCAGCTCTTTCTCCAGTTCCTTGATGGCGCTGGTCAGCGACGGCTGGGAAACGTACAGCTTTTCCGCCGCCCGGTTGATGGAACCGATCTCCGATATGGTAATGATGTAATTGAGCTGCTGCAGCGTCATGGCAGCGCCTCCGTTTCCCGTCTCAGCGCGGCGATATACTCCGGCCCGGTGCCGCAGCAGCCGCCGATGATGGTGGCGCCTGCCTTCACCAGCTTCGCCATCGACGCGGCAAACTGGTCGGGCGTCATGTTGTAATGGGCCCGACCCTTGTCGTCCATCACCGGCATACCGGCGTTGGGCTTGGCGATGATGGGCACGGTGGCCACAGCCTTCATGGACGCAACCACGGCCTCCAACTGGTCGGGTCCCACCGAACAGTTCAGGCCCACGGCATTCGCGCCCAGGGCTTGCAGGGTCTCCACCGCCTCCACCACATTGCCGCCAAACAGCAGGTGTCCGTCTGCCTCGATGGTCAGCGTACACATGACGGGCAGGTCGCACACCGACCGGGCCGCCTCCACGAAGCAGGCGCATTCGTCCACGGTCAGCATGGTCTCCGCGCCCAGCAGATCCGCCCCGGCGGCGGCCACGACCTCGATCTGCTCCCGGTAGATGTCCAGCAGCGCCTGGTAGCTCATCGTCCCTATGGGCTCCAGGGGCTTGCCGGTGGTGGTGAAATCTCCCGCCACCAGCGCCTGGCCTCCGGCGGCCCGCTTCGACAGCTTCACCAGCCCCGCGTTCAACTCCGCCAGCCGGTCTTCCAGGCCGTGCATTCCCAGTCCCACGCGGTTGGCGGAAAAGGTGGGCGCATAGATGATGTTGCTGCCCGCGTCCACGTAGGCGCGCTGCAAGTCAACGATCACCTCCGGGTGTTCATAAGCCCAAAGCTCAGTGCTGACGCCCACGGGCATGCCCTTCGCCCGCAGCTGCGACCCCGTAGCTCCGTCCAGCAGAACAATGCCCCGTTCGACGAGGGCGGAAAAATCAGATTGCGTCATGGTCAACCTCCCCATATAATCTGAAATCCGTCAGGATTTTCACATACGTTCCTCATTCCTCATGATCCCCATAACCCTCTGGTACAGCGCGGCATCCAGCAGCGCGACCACCTTTGTGCCCGTATCCGTATATTCCTCGGACAGTACCTGACCCTTAGAGTGGATCAGCGAGAGCACGCTGCCCTTGTCGTAGGGGATCAGCAGCTCCGCCCTGTGGCGCATGGAGGCGATCCGACGGGATATCTCCGCCTTCAGGGCTTCCAGCCCCCGGCCCTGCTTTGCCGAAATCAGTATGGCGTCCGCGGGCTCGATCATGCCGGTGACGTTCACCCGGTCGGCCTTGTTCAGCGCCTCGAGGATGGGCTTGTCCCCGGCCCCGAGGTCGTTCAATACCTCGAACACCGTAGCCCGCTGGGCGGCGTACTCCGGACTGGAGAAGTCCGACACCACCACCAGCAGGTCGGCGTACAGCGCCTCCTCCAGCGTGGAACGGAACGCTTGCACCAGCTGGTGGGGCAGCTTGCGGATGAAGCCGACAGTGTCCACGACGAGGCAGCGTCGGTTCTCCGGCAGCTCCACCTGGCGCATCACCGGGTCCAGCGTAGCGAACAACTTATCCTCCACGAGGACATCCGCCCCGGAGAGTGCGTTGAGCAGCGTGGATTTGCCCGCGTTGGTGTAGCCCACCAGCGCCACCGTGGTCTGGCCGGTCTTTTCCCGGCGGGCGCGGCGCAGGTCCCGCTGCTTCTTGATCTCCTTCAGTTGGGCTTCCAGATCGTCAATACGGCGGCGGATGCGGCGACGATCCACCTCCAGCCGGGTCTCGCCGGGACCGCGGGTACCGATACCGCCGCCCAGTCGGCTGAGTACCGTGCCCATGCCCTGGAGCCGGGGCAGGCGGTACTTCATCTGGGCCAGCTCCACCTGCAGCTTTCCCTCGGCGGACTGGGCCCGCTGGGCGAAGATGTCCAGTATCAGCGCCGTGCGGTCGATCACTCGCACACCCAGTATGTTTTCAAGGTTCTTCTGCTGGGCCCCGGTCAGCTCGTCGTCCAGGATGGCCAGGTCAATCTCCATCGCCTGGCAAACCAGTGCCAGCTCCTCGGCCTTGCCGCTGCCGATGTAGGTGGCCGAATCGGGCTTTTGGCGGTTCTGGATGACCCGGGTGATGACCATCGCCCCGGCGGTCTCCGCCAGCGAGGCCAACTCGTCCAGGGATTCCTCGGAATCGGTGGAGATCAGCATGACCTTCTCGGCCTCCTCCACGATGCCGCCCTTCTCTATGGCAGCCTTCACCCGCTCCTCGGCCAGCTCGATCTCCTTCAACCACAGCTGCTGGGGAATACGCCCGGGCTTCACCGGGCCCTTGACGACGATGGAGAAGTTGTCGTATTCCAGCTCGCCCAGGAACGCCGCGCTGATGCCGGTGCAGCGGCCCTCCCCCACGCCCACGGCGCACATGCTGTCGAAGCGCAGGAGGCGCAGGGCCTGCAGGTCCACATCGGAAAGCCGCGCCTCCCCGCCGGGATGGGTGTGGATGCAGCGAAAGCCAGACAGCCGGTCAAGGTTGCGCCGCAGGTGCAGCTCCGGCAGGGCGATGCTGCCGATATTGCCGATGGCGATCTCCAGCACCGTACCGTCCCGCCCCAGGTAGACCAGCATCTCCCGGTTCAAGAGGTCGGTGTAGCGCACCAATATGTTGAGCAGCCGGTCGGGCAGGAAGTCCGTCCGGCCGAATTCGGCATCGTACAGCTTTTCCAGCTCATTCAGCGCGCTCTCGCGGATGCCGGTCAGGTTGCCGTGAATCATCGAATGCCCTCCTGTGAAATTGCGTTATTGATATGCAGTCGTTTTTCGGGGATAGCTCTGTGGCGGTGCACGCGCCGCCGCTACGTTTGGCACGCCACTATCGGAAATGCCGGTATGCCAATACGCCCACGGGCAGGAAGTAGGCGCACCAAATCACCAGGGCAATCACCCCGCCATTGCTGTTTTCTCCATTTGCCATGCTCCGGAACATGCCCGTCATCGGCATTATGAAGCAGCTGACGAAGAACACACCGTGGAGCATCAGCAGTCGCTTCAGCCACCGATCCGCCCGGCTTTTCACCTGCATGGACAGGCCGAGAAAAAACGTGGACAACGCCATCATAGCATAGCCCAACAGATCGTAGTTGAACAGCAACCCTCCGTGCTTGAAATCGAGGACGCGCAGGGTCTCTTCGCCCAGGCCATCCAGGCGCACGCTGGTAATCTGGGCGAAGTACACCAGCAATATCAGCGTGGCATAGATCGCCGAAAATAGCAGGCCGACGTTCGCGGCAACCTTCCTGTCTTCTTCCGCCTCGCGGTGCAGTCCCGCTGCCATCATGATGTAGCCCATGGGCAGAAGCGTACAGACGAAATACGAACCGAAGCTGAAATCGACAATCAGGCACACCGCGAACAGGCACACCGTCGTGCAGACGATCGCCGCACCGATCAGGGAAATTGTCCGGTTCATGGGGTTCACCTCCGAAGTGTAATTCCCTACATACAAGCATAGGGGCGACGATGCGGTGGAAAGTCCACCCCTACGCCCGCCGGGTACAACGAAGTGAGCCGTACTCGGACGGGCGCCGCATCGGCGCCCCTGCAACCGGTTATGCTGCGTCATTCATCAAAAGGCAGCCTTCATTAATATACTATGAAAACTCTCCATTGTCAACGGTTACACGTACCGTACTGCGTCGTCATTTTCCTCGGTCCGGGGCGCTTCGCCTCTTTCCAGGCGCTCGCGGTAGTCCTGGATGGCGGCGTGCAGGGCTTCCTCGGCCAGCACCGAACAGTGTACCTTCACTGGCGGCAGGCCGCCCAGGGCCTCCATGACCATCTTGTTGGTGACCTTTTCGGCCTCCTCCAGAGTCATGCCCTTAACGATCTCGGTGGCCTTGCTGGACGTGGCGATGGCCGCGCCACAGCCGAAAGTTTTGAACTTCACATCGGTGATCACGTCGTTTTCAACCTTTATATAGATGCGCATGATGTCGCCGCACTTGGCATTGCCCACGGTACCCACGCCGCTGGCGTCGTCCATGTCGCCCATGTTGCGGGGATTCATAAAGTGGTCCATGACCTGCTCGGTATATTCCATAATCTGCCTCCTGTAGTACAGTGATATTCTATAATGAGTGGAAGCGAATCCGAAGGCAAAGGCCCTGCTGTCAGTCCTCCGTCCCCACCGTCTCCACACCCTTCAGGAAATCCTCGTACAGCGGCGACATGTCCCGCAGGCGCTTGACGATCGCCACCAGGCTGTCCACCACGTAGTCGGCCTCCTCCAGGGTGTTCTCCTCGCACAGGCTCAGCCGGACGGAACCGTTGGCATGCTCGTGGGAGACGCCGATGGCCAGCAGCACGTGACTGGGATCCAGCGAACCGGAGGTACAGGCGGAGCCGGAGCTCGCCGCGATGCCTTTGAAGTCCAGGTGAAGCAGTATGCTCTCACTCTCCACAAAATAAAAGGACACGTTTATGTTGCCACACATGCGCTTTGTGGGGTGACCGTTCAGCTGTACATGGGGAATCTCCTTCATGATCCGGTCGATCATGTGGTCCCGGATGGCGGCCATCTTCTCCGCGCGGCCTTCCACGTCTTCGGTGGCCAGCTCAATGGCCTTGCCAATGCCCACGATGCCCGCCAGGTTCTCAGTACCGGGGCGCTGGCCGCGCTCCTGGGCGCCGCCCTGCATCAGCCTCTCGAGACGCACGCCCTGGCGCACGTACAGCGCGCCGATACCCTTGGGGGCGTGGAACTTGTGGCCGGACATGGACAGCATGTCGATATTCTGAGCCTTCACATCAATGGGCACGTGGCCGATGGCCTGCACCGCGTCGGTGTGAAACAGTACGCCGTGGGCCTTTGCCACCGCTGCCAGCTCGGGTATGGGCTCGATGGTGCCCACCTCGTTGTTGGCGTACATGACGCTCACCAGCACCGTATCGGGGCGGATAGCCGCCTCAAGCTGCTCCGGGGTGATCAGTCCGTCATGGTCCACAGGCATGTAGGTGACCTCAAAGCCCTCCTTCTCCAACTGCTTGCAGGTATGCAGTATGGCGTGGTGCTCGAAGTTGGTGGTGATGATGTGCTTGCCCTTTTTGATGTTCGCATAGGCAGCGCCCCGCAGCGCCCAGTTGTCGGCCTCCGTACCGCAGCCGGTGAAGTAGATCTCCCTGGGTTGGGCGCCGATGGCCTTCGCCACCTGGGCCCGGGCGACCTCCACGGCCTTGCGGGCCTCTCGCCCGAAGCCGTGCACCGACGAGGGATTGCCGTAGATTTCACAGAAATAGGGCTGCATCGCCGCCATGACCGGCTCGGTCACGCGCGTCGTCGCGCCGTTGTCCATGTACACTCTCATGTCGTCGTATCCTCCTGCGCATGCATGCGCCTGTAATCCTCCACCATGTCCTGTAGAGTGATGCCGTCCACGATGGCGGTCATGCCGTCCCGCAGCTTTTGCCATACGATTCGCGAAGGGCAGGCGCAGGCCCTGTCGCAACAATCCTCGCCGTCCAGGCATTCCACCAGGCTGAGATTGCCCTCCAACGCCCGCAGCACGTCCCCCACAGTGATCTCACTTGCGGGTCGGGCCAGCATGTAGCCGCCTTGCGCCCCTCGGGTGCTGGAGACCAGCTCTGCACGCTTCAGCCCCGCAATCAGCTGCTCCAGGTAAGCCTCAGGCATGCCACCCCGCTCTGCAATGGCCTTGATGGACTGGGGTCCGTTATCCACATTTTGAGCGAGGTCGTACATCGTTTGGATGCCATAGCGCCCCCGGGTCGACAGCTTCATGGCGCACCTCCATTATCTCCGGTTTAATTCCGAGTTTTTCACTCGGGTTAGCATCTGTATTGTATCATTATTTGACAGGACCGTCAATCAATTCCGACGAATTTTATTGGAATTTAATACTGAAAAGACCGCGCCTATCGCGCGGTCCCAGCTTATTATACCGATTCCAGTATATACCATATCTTGTCGATGGTGTTGACCTTGTCCTGCTGGGTCTTGCCTGCAATGATGGATTCCGCCAGCGGTATGGCGCGACCACCGGTGCGGGTGATGGTGTCGGCGCAATAAAATGTGTCGCTGTCCTCATCGTAGCCGAAGAGCCAAATCGCGTGAGGCGCGCCGGTATCGTAAATCACGACACCTTCCTTGTGGTATTGAAGCACGTTGATCAGATACGCCTTCTTGTCCCGACAGTTTCGGATGTCGTCGTTGCAGGTCACCGAAACCTGCCCGATGGTGAAATTGTGGCTTAAGCCATATTGCTTTGTCCAGGCGTAATGGCTTACGGCGGACTCCGTCACCTGCAAGTAGGGGCTGCCACGTTGACAGGAGTAATTGCGCAGCATCATCGTACAGGCGATCAGCGTGCAGGTATGGGCGATGGTCTGTGTCATATAAACGTCGTCCTCAGGATGGGACCCGAAGTACAGCCCTTCCGCCCCGGCCACAGCACCTGCAACAAGCAAGGCCAACACGCAACACAGCGACAATATGCGCATCAACATTTTCATCGCGATACCTCCACAAAACAGTACCCTTATAGGATATATGAAGGTCCGCTGGATTGCAAAGACTTTGCCGCAAACAAAAAATGGAAACAATCGGGCAACCGGTGACAGAACTTAGTTTCGTAATAGCTTATGGACAGTCCTGCGACAAGCCCTTGAAACGCTGTGACAATATTACCAGTGCTGTAACATTTAAAATAAACATGAATAAGTAACCGTTCATTTCAATCCAACGTGTCGTCTGTAGCGGCGGCGTCTGCGCCGCCATTGCATACTAATCACACGTGATCCGTGGCGGGACTTTCACCCGTTTGTATCGTGACATGCCCGGCACACAAAAAAAGAGAGCCACTCAGTGAATGACTCTC
>ONJE01000030.1 GCA_900318045.1 uncultured Eubacteriales bacterium | reverse complement strand
CGCTGGAGGAGGGCCAGGACCATTCCTTCCTGCAAAACCTGTGGCTGGGCATCGTCCGCTATCGCCTGTGGGTCGTGCTGGCGGGCATTGCGCTGATCGTGGCCTATGTGGCCTTGAACCGTGACCTGCTCTATTCCCAGAGCGTCGCGCCCTATGTGTTCGTGCTGCCGTTCATCATCACCTTCCTGGTGTTCTTTCTGTATCCTTTCATCTCCACCATACTGATGAGCTTCCAGGAGATCACCGGCGCGGGCACCAGGTGGATCGGCCTGAAGAATTACCAGGACCTGTTCGCCAACAAGAACTTCTACACTGCGGTGCGGAACTCCGTGGTGTACATGGTGCTGACCTGCGCAATACTGATTCCCGTGCCGATGCTGCTGGCCTACATGGCCGAGAGCAAGCTGTCGAAGGCCGGCAACGTGTTCAAAACCGTGGCCTTCATGCCGGTGCTCTGTTCCGTCGTTGTGGCGGGCATCATCTTCCGCATGATGTTCTCCGAGCTGGACGGCGCGATGATGAACCAGCTGCGCCAGTTGTTCGGGCAGAAGCCCATCACCTGGCTGAAGGATCAGCATGGCTCCATGTTCGCCATGGTACTGCTGTGCTTCTGGCGCTGGACGGGCATGAACATGCTGTACTACATGGCCGGACTGAAGTCCATCTCCAAGGAGCTTTACGAGGCGGCGGATATCGACGGCGCGAACAACGTGCAGAAGTTTACGCAGATCTGCCTGCCCCTGCTGAAGCCCACCACGATTTACGTGCTGACCATTTCGATTTACGCGGGCCTTTCGATGTTCACCGAGAGCTACATGATCTTCGGAGGCAACAACAGCCCGAAGAACTACGGCCTGACCATCGTCGGCTACCTGTACCGCTACGGCTTTGAGAAGGTCGACAAGTTCGGCTTTGCCTCGGCGGTCGGACTGGTGCTGCTGGTCGGCGCGCTGGTCATCACCCTCATCCAACTGCGCATCACCGGCGTGATCGGAAAGAAGGAGGACTGAGCATGAATACGAATGAATCTCGCGGCCCTGTCCTCGGCAAGGTGTTGATGACGCTTTTCTTCATTATACTGTGCATACTGTTCATGATTCCGCTGTACGCGCTGGTGCTGGGCACGTTCAAGGGCGGCGCGGAGCTCTTCGTCAGCGGCCTGAACCTGAACCTCAACTTCAGCCAGCTGCATACCAAAGCATGGCGCTACCTGTTCACGGGCATCATGTCCAACGGCGAATACAACCCCCACGACTATTTCCTCTGGTACAAGAACAGCCTGATGGTGGTGCTGGTGCAGGGCAGCCTGACGCTGCTGCTCAGCTCTATGGTGGCTTACGGCCTGGCGAAGTATGAGTTCAAGGGCAAGAACGTGATCTTCATGTGCGTGCTGATGGTCATGATGGTGCCTTTGGAGATCCTGATGCTGCCCATGTACACCCAGGTCAATGCCATGGGCATGCGCAACACCTACGCGGGCGTGATGCTGCCCTTCCTGGTGAGCATGAGCGCCGTATTCTTCTTCCGGCAGTTCCTGACGGGCATCCCCTACGAGATGATCGAGGCGGCCCGCGTGGACGGCTGCACCGAGTACGGCATATTCTTCCGAATCATCATGCCGGTCATGAAGCCGGCCTACGCCTCCATGGCGGTGCTGACCGGCATGGGCGCGTGGAACGCGCTGCTGTGGCCGATGCTGGTGCTCTCCGACATGAAGAAGTACACCATACCGATCGGCCTGAACACCCTTTGGTCCCCCTACGGCAACAACTACGACCTGATGATCACCGGCTCCTGCTTCGCGATCCTGCCCCTGCTGCTGATCTACATGTTCGCGCAGAAGTTCATCGTCGAAGGCATGACTGCCGGCGCGGTGAAGGGCTGATATGCGCCGCCGCGTGATTTTACCGCTGCTGCTGGCGCTGTTGTTTGCAGTGCCGGCGGCCCGGGCGGCACAGGTGAAATTCGGCAACGCCAGCGTACACGACCCCTCGGTGCTGTACGCGGATGGCATGTATTACATCTACGGAAGCCACATGCAGGCGGCGAAGTCCTCGGATTTGCAGGACTGGAAGCTGTTTTCCAAGCTGGAGAAGTGCACCCTCCAGCCCGACTATGCCGTTGAGTTCAAGGAGGCCCTGACCTTTGCCGAGACGGGTACCTTCTGGGCCCCGGATGTGATTCGGCTGGCGGATGGCCGCTACTACATGTACTACTGCTGCTGCGAGGGCTCCAAGCCCCTGGCGGCGCTGGGCCTGGCGGTGTCGGACAGCCCGGAGGGCCCGTTTGAGAACGTGCAGATACTGCTTAAGAGCGGCGAACCCGGCTACGATGCCACGGTGTACCCCAACGCCATCGACCCCTGCGTGTTCTTCGACGCTGAGGGACGGCTTTGGATGGTGTACGGTTCCTACTCCGGGGGCATCTTCCTGCTGGAGCTGGACCCGGCCACGGGCCTGATCCTGGACGGCCAGGAGCCCTACGGTATCCACCTGCTGGGCGGAAATCACAGTTGCATTGAGGCGCCCTATATAGTATATAACAAGGAGACAGGCTATTATTACCTGTTTCTGTCCTTTGGCGGGCTGGGCGTGAACGATGGCTATAACATCCGCGTTTGCCGGTCGAAAAAAGTCGAGGGCCCCTACGAGGACGCTCAGGGTCACGCCATGGCGGACTGCAAGTGCGACGCCTGGAGCTTTTGGGATAACGATGACATCGCCCCCTTCGGCGTGAAGCTGATGGGCGGCTATCAGTTCGCACCGTTACCCGGGGAGAACAGCGATAAGGCTCAGGCCGTTCGCTCACCCGGTCACAACAGCGTGTACTTTGACGAGGGAACAAACCGCTGGTATCTGATTCACCACACACGATTTGCGTCCACCGGCGACCGGTATATCGTGCAGACCCGGGAGATGTGGTTCAACGATTTCGGCTGGCCCTGCGTTGCCCCTGTGCGATTCGTTGCCGACAGCCACATTCCGGCGAACGTCGCCTTTGAACCGGAGGGCGAGTGGAAGCTGCTCTCCCACGGGCAGGACGTGAACACTGAGGAGCATGTCTCCGTCCAGGCGACCTTCTCGGCGAACAACGTGGTTTCTGGCGGGTATTCGGGAAAGTACGCCGTCGAAGGGGAGAAGATTACCCTCACGCTGAATGACGTGGAATACCGTGGCGCCTGTGCCATAGGCTACGACGCCGATCAGGACGCCTTCGTTTCCACCTTTACCGCAATGTCCAGGGACGGACAAACGCTCTGGGGCGTGCGCGCCACCGGACAGGCATAACTCAGGGAGAACAGAAAGGGAGAATTCACCATGAAAAACGCCTCGATGATACTGGACAGGGACTATGTGATCGGACGGATCGACCCGCGCATCTACGGCTCGTTCATCGAGCATTTGGGCCGCGCTGTGTACGGCGGCATCTATGAACCCGGCCACCCCCAGGCCGATGAACAGGGCTTCCGGAAGGATGTGCTGAAGCTGGTCCGGGACCTCGGCGTGCCGGTGGTGCGCTATCCCGGTGGCAACTTTGTTTCCGGCTTCAATTGGGAGGATTCCGTGGGCCCGGTTGAAAAGCGCCCGAAGCGCCTTGACCTGGCCTGGTTCACCACCGAGACCAACGCCGTGGGTCTGCACGAGTTTGCTGACTGGGCGAAGAAGGCCGATACCGAGGTGATGTACGCCATCAACCTTGGCACCCGAGGCCCGGAAAACGCCAGGGACATCGTGGAATACGCCAACCATCCCGGCGGAAGCAAGTTTTCCGACATGCGCGCCGCTAACGGCAAAAAGGATCCGCTGGGCATCAAGCTGTGGTGCCTGGGAAACGAGATGGATGGCCCCTGGCAGATGGGCCACAAGACCGCCACGGAATACGGTCGCATCGCCAATGAATCCGCCAAGATGATGAAGTGGGTGGATCCTTCCATCGAGCTGGTGGCCTGCGGCTCCTCCGCCTACGACATGCCCACCTTCGGGTCCTGGGAATACCAGATGCTGGACGAGTGCTATGACAACATCGACTATGTGTCCCTGCACCGCTACTACGGCAACCCAACCAACGACACCCCCGGCTTCCTGGCCCGCAGCATGGACCTGGACGGCTTCATCAAGTCGGTGGTGGCGATCTGCGACGCCGTGAAGGGCAAGAAGCACAGCAAGAAAACCCTGAACCTGTCCTTCGACGAGTGGAACGTCTGGTACCACTCCAACGAGCAGGACAAGGAGATCTGGAAGCGGGAGAAGTGGGGACCGGCCCTGCCGCTGTTGGAGGATATCTACAACTTCGAGGATGCCCTGCTGGCCGGCAGCATGCTGATCACCTTCCTGCGCAACGCCGACCGCGTCAAGGTTGCCTGCCTGGCCCAGCTGGTGAACGTCATCGCTCCGATCATGACCCGAAACGGCGGCGGCGCGTGGGCACAGACCATCTACTGGCCCTTCCTGCACGCTTCGAAGTTTGGTCGTGGTATTGCATTGCGGGCGCTGATGCGCACGCCGGTCTATGACTGTGCGGACTATGAGGCCGTGCCGGTGATTGACGCCACGGCGACCCAGGCTGACGACGGCAGCGTGACGGTGTTCGCGGTCAACCGGGATATGAAGGAGGACTTCTGCCTGGACATCGACCTGCGGGCCTTTGGGAATATGAGGCCGGCGGAACACATACTGCTGCACCATGACGACGTGAAGGCGGTCAATACGGAAGAAAACCCGGACAATGTTGCGCCCACCGCAGGTCCCGGCGGAACCGTCGACAGCGGCCGCGCGCAGGTGAAGCTGCCTGCCCTCAGCTGGAACGTCATCCGCTTCGAAAAGGCGTAAAGGAAATACCGCACAATATGGGCGGCAGCCTGACGGATGACTTTCAGCCATCCGCAGCCTGCAAATTCCTTGACTTACCTCCGGGGCTTGCCAGCCCGTTCTCACTGAAAACAGTCCACTGGACTGTTTTCCGGGCGCTCGAACCCAGTAAGCCTGCGAAATTTGCAGGCCATGCCTGACTAAAATTCACCTCGCCATACCACGACCCAATTATGCGGTATTTCCTTAACCGCAATGCGCGGTCAAATTGACACAAATCATTATCTGTTGTATAATATTATATGTATACTGCATCAGAGGAAGTGTGGACAACACCGTGAAGAACCATAAACTGCTGCTCAGAGCAGCCCTGTTTCTGGTGGTGCTGGCGATTGCGGTCTATCATTTGCAGGGCATATTTGCCTATGACGACCTGTACACCTATGAGGACAGGACGGTATTTGAAACCGAGAAGCGGGGACGCCTGGACGGCGTTTATATCGGGGGCAGCGATGTGTTCTCCTATTGGCAACCGCTGTTTGGCTGGCGGGATCACGGCATAGCCATAGAGAACTGGTGCGCCAATTCAATGCGGGCGGTCGCTGTGCAATACTTCATTGAAGAGGCGCGGAAGCGCCAGCCGGACGCCCTGTTTATACTGAACCTCAACACCTTCAAAGCGCAAAAGACAAGGGGGCTGGCCCCGGAGAACATTCACCGCGCCGTGGACTACTGGCCGCTGTCGCTGAACGCAATCAGGCTGATCCACGCGATGTGTGAGCGCTCCGATATTACCGGCCTGGACAGGCTGGAGTTCTACCTGCCGATCATTCGCTTCCACAGTGGTTGGGATCAACTGGATGCCTATGCCTTCGGAACGCTGGACGAGAATTACCGGACTTCCTTCCACGGCAGCAGCTTTATGAGCGGTGTCAAGGATATCTCGGACCACTATGCGATATACGATAAACCAAAGCCCGTATCGGACGATATGCGGTCAATCTTTGGGGATTTGCTGGATTATTGCGGGGAAAACAATCTGAAGGTGTTGTTTGTAAAGGTGCCCCAGGCGCTGGATGCCAATCACCAGGGCTACCTGCTCACCCTTCAGCAGATGGCCGAGGAACGAGGCTATCCCTGCCTGGACCTGTTCGATCAGATCGACGCATTGGGGATGGATCTGCGCCAACAATGGCTGAACGACGATCACACGAACATTCACGGATCGTTGACGGTTTCCAAGGCCATCGGGGATTACCTTGTGGAGCATTACGGCTTCGAAGACAAGCGGGGCCTGCCGGCATGGGCCGATTGGGATGCCTCGGCAGATGCCTACATGGAGATCGTCAAACAATATACCCTTCCCCTTGAGCGCGACCACGCGAAGCGGATCATCACGGACATACCGGTCCTGAATGAACCGGAGGTCTCCGGGCAGAGCCTCCGGCTGTCGTGGAAGTATGACGATCAGGCGGACGGCTTCATCATTTGCCGCAGGTGCAATTCGGGCGATGACATGGACTGGTATGAGGTCGGCGAGGCCGGTGCGCAAGCCAGGGAATGGCTGGATGACGACCTGGCCCGCAGGAAACGGTATACCTATACCGTCGTGCCCTATGTCGCGCTGGAAGGGGAAACGGTCTACGGCGCGTTCGATGCCAGGGGAATAACTGCGAAGACGGAGGAAAATATCGGATGACGTTTGTGACGCTGCCATTTTTCATATTCGTCGCTGCAGTGACGCTGGCTTACTTTCTCGCGCCAAGGCAATGCCGCTGGGTCGTTTTGCTGCTGGGAAGCTATTATTTCTATTGGACCAACAGCGCGTGGCTGGTGCTGGTGCTGCTGGGAACCACATGGGTGACCTTCGGCATTGGCCTGTGGCTCCAGCGGGTGAACGACCAGAAACAGACCTGGTTGAAGGCGAACGGGGAGCTGCCCTGGTCCGAGGTATCCAAATACGAGAACAGGATCAACAGGCGGGCGCGGTGCATACTGCTGTTGGGCGTGGCGATCGACCTCGGCGCGCTGCTGTTCCTGAAGTACTTCAATTTCTTCGGCCAGAACATCAACCGCCTGTTATCCGGGCTGGGGCACGGGAGCCCGGTACCGGTGCTGAAGCTGCTGCTGCCGCTGGGCATTTCCTTTTACACGCTTCAGGCGATCGCCTACATGGTGGACGTCTATCGCGGCGATGAGCGGGCGGACAGGAATCCGTTCAAGTTCATGCTGTTCATGTCCTTCTTCCCGCAGATCGTGCAGGGTCCGATTCCGCGCCATGACAAGCTGGCCGTTCAGCTGTACGAACCCCACGATTTCGACTACACCCGCATGTGTTACGGCGTGCAGCTGATGGTGTGGGGCCTGATCAAGAAGCTGGTCATCGCCGAGCGACTCGCGATCCCGACAAACTACCTCTTCGACCATTTCGCCGATTTCAAGGGCCCCATACTGCTCTTCGCCTCGGCGATGTACGGCTTGCAGGTCTACACGGATTTCTCGGGCGGCATGGATATTGCCCGGGGCGTCGCCCACATACTGGGCATCGAGCTGGAGCTGAACTTTACCCAGCCATACTTTTCCAGCTCCATCGAGGAATTCTGGCGCCGCTGGCACATCACAATGGGTAGCTGGATGAAGGATTACGTATTCTACCCGCTTTCCCTGTCCGAGCCCTTCACCAATTTGAGCCGGAAGTGCCGAAAGGTGATGGGCAAGTACATCGGCAAGCGCATACCAGCCTTTCTGGCCATGTTTATCGTCTATTTCCTCGTGGGCTTCTGGCACGGGCCGAACTGGAAATACGTTGCCTACGGCATATGGAACGGCGTGTTCATCATGTCGGGCATACTGCTGGAAAGCACCTATGCCCGTTGCCGAAAGAAGCTGGGCATACAGGAGAAGGCGGTGACGTGGCGGCTGTTCAGGATCATCCGTACTTTCATCCTCGTGAGCATCGGCCGCTTTTTCTCCGGCGCGGCTGACCTGAGAACCGCCCTTGATATGATCGGGCGCATGTTCATGCACTGGCGGGACATCACGTTTATCTACAATGGCACGCTCCTGAAGGCGGGGCTGAACACCGCTAACTGGTTCCTGCTGTTCGTGATGCTCATGCTGCTGTTCTTTGTGGACTTCATGCACGAAAAAAAGGTATCATTCCGGCAGGTCCTGGACGAGCAGCCCCTTGTGTTCAGGTGGCTGATCTACATCGCGGCCGTGCTGGTGATACTGATCTTTGGGTACTATGGACCCCAGTATGACGCCGCCAGCTTTATCTACGCGGGATTTTGACGGAGTGAGGTTTTACGATGACAAGGAACGTACTGGAATATCTCGAACAATCTGCAGCGCGCTTCCCGGACAAGGCGGCCTTTGTGGACGAACAGGCCAGCCTGACGTTTGGGCAGCTGTCGGACGCCGCGAAGCGGATTGGCACGGCACTGTGCCGCTTGGACGGTGAAAAGCGTCCGGTGCCCGTATTCATGAACAAGTGCGCCGGGGAGATCGCCGCGTTCATGGGCGTGGTGTACGCCGGGCGCGCCTACGCGCCCATCGACCCTCAGATGCCGGAAAAGCGGGTCTGCCGGATATTGGAGACGCTGGATTCCGACGCCGTGATCGTCGACAGTGAATGCCGCCAGAAGCTGGAGGCCATGGGCTATCCGGCGGAGCGGATATTTCCCATCGAGGCGCTGGAGGCCGGCGGCATCGATGAAGGCGCTCTCGCGCGGGTTCGGAGGTTCGCCATCGACTGCGACCTGCTCTACGTGATATTCACGTCGGGCTCAACCGGCTACCCGAAGGGCGTCGGCGTCAGCCACAGGGCGGTCATCGATTTTGTCGAATGGCTGTCGAAGACGACCCATATGGATTCCACCTGTGTGTTTGGCAACCAGGCGCCGTTCTATTTCGACATGTCCGTGAAGGATATCTACAGCACGCTGAAGCACGGCGCGACCGATTACATCATCCCCAGGCAGCTGTTCAATTTTCCGACGGAGATGTTCAAGTACATCCTGCAGCATGGGATCAACACGCTGGCATGGGCGACCTCCGCAGTGTGCCTCGTGGCGAAGGAGGAGTCCTTTGAGGAAGTTTGCCCGCGGACGGTGCGGGGCGTGTTCTTCGGCGGCGAGGCGATGCCGCTGAAAACGCTGAACCTATGGCGTAAATACCTGCCCGACGCCATGTATATGAACATGTACGGTCCCACCGAGACGGCGGTGGATTGCACCTATCACATCGTGGAAAGGGACAGGGATTATCAGGGCGGCCTTCCCGCGGGCTTGCCCTGCGAGAACACGGGCATACTGATCCTCAATGGCGACAGGCCGGTGAAGGACGGCGAAATCGGCGAGATCTGCGTGCGCGGAACCTCGCTGGCAAACGGCTACTACAACGACCCGGAAAAGACCGCGGGCGTATTTGTCCGGAACCCGCTGCAAAGGGCCTATCCGGAGCTGATCTACCGGACGGGTGACAACGGATACTACAACGAGCGGGGCGAGATCATGTTCGCGTCCCGCAAGGACGACCAGATCAAGCACATGGGCTACCGCATCGAACTGGGGGAGATCGAGACGGCCCTGTCGGAGATCGGCGGTGTCGAGCGCTGCTGCTGCCTCTTCGACAAGCCGGGCGATAAGATCGTCTGCATCTACACCGGCGCGGCCACCCGCAAGGAGATCCTACTCGAGCTGAAGAAGTATGTCCCCAAGTACATGTGGCCCAACAAATTCATCCAGCTGGCGGAAATGCCCCTGAACATCAACGGCAAGATCGACCGGACGGGACTGAAGGCGGCGTATATTGATGTGGAAAATTGAATCGCTGGCGCAATACAACCAATTGATCGACCGGGCGGAGCAACAGGGCTTCGCACTGACAAACTGCTTCTTCCTGCCTGCTGCCGTTCAGAAAAAGGTGGAGGACGGAACGCTGTACGGCCTGGAGGTCGGCAGCGGACTTCTGTTGCTGGACGACAACGGCGGCTTCTACCGCTGCTATTACTACCTCTCCCCGCAGGGGAAGCCCGATCGGTTGACGCTGGATAAGAACGCGGTGATCGAATTTCCCTTCAACGGCAAGATGGGGGAGCGGCAACGGCAGCAGGTCTCCCTGATCGACCGGATGGGGTTTCGCCTGGGACGGGAGAGCGGCATGATGAGCGCCGCGCCGACGGCGCTTATCGGCCATGGCCAGGCGCAAGAACGCTGCAGTGGGGCGCAGTCCCGTGACGCGGAGGGTATAATGGCGCTCCTTACGGGCTGCTTCAATCCAATGTACGCTTTTCTCCCGGACAGAAAAGCCCTGAGCGACGCCATCGACCAGGGGCGCGTGTTGGTCGTCCGGGAAGGAGACCGGGTCGCGGCGGCCCTGGTAAGCGGATTTGAAAAGAGGATCGCGACCGTCAACCAGGTGGCCGTCGACCCAGATTACCGCAGGCGAGGCTATGCAGGGGCGCTCATGCGCACCTATCACAGCCTGTACGTCGGCCGCGCTGCCAGCTTCAGGCACTGGGTGGACATCAATAACGTCCCCGCCGTCAATATGTACCTGGGCCTCGGCTACACCTTCAGTTTGCGAAGAGCAAATGAATATATCATGTGACAGAGAGGAGAAACAGACTGATGAGAGAACAATTGCTTGCCCTGCTGGACGAGATCCGTCCTGATGTGGAGTTTGAGAAGGAGACGAAGCTGATCGACGACGGCATACTGGATTCCTTCGACATCATCTCCATCGTGCAGGAGATGAACGATACCTTTGGTGTCAGGATCAAGGCCAATGAGCTCCAGCCGGATAATTTCAACACGGTCGACGCCATGATCGAGTTGATTGAAAAGCTCAAGAGAAGGGCCTGAGGGGTCAGAGACCCAAAGAGAAAAGGGCGGACGCGATGCTGTCCGCCCTTTTGCCGTAAAAAAAACCTGCCGCTTTCGCAGCAGGTTGTGGAGGTGCCACCCGGATTCGGACCGGGGAATGAAGGTTTTGCAGACCTTTGCCTTACCACTTGGCTATGGCACCAAATTGCGGCGCACGCACAGCGTTCACCGCAATCATGGAGCGGTAGACGAGACTCGGACTCGCGACCTCCACCTTGGCAAGGTGGCGCTCTACCAACTGAGCTACTACCGCAAAAGGTGCCCAGGGACGGAATCGAACCATCGACACGTAGATTTTCAGTCTACTGCTCTACCGACTGAGCTACCTGGGCAGGTGGCGACGCGGAAGGGGCTCGAACCCTCGACCTCCAGCGTGACAGGCTGGCATTCTAACCAACTGAACTACCGCGCCACATGGTGGGAACAACAGGGCTCGAACCTGTGACCCTTTGCTTGTAAGGCAAATGCTCTCCCAGCTGAGCTATGCTCCCAATTGTTCCTCGCTTGTCGCTTGCGACGACATGTGATATATTACAGCAAATCCGATGTTTTGTCAATACCCAAATCCAGATTTTACGAATTTAAACCGCATCTTAAAATAGATTATGGCTTGGACTGCCGCAGTGCCGGGGCAGGAAAGACGTATCTCGCTGCTGTCCCGGCGCTGTTTTCCGGTCACGCCGGCCTCAGCCCAGGTCCGCCTCGAAGGCCTCGCCGAAGTCGGATGCACCGTCGCCCTCGGTGATTGGCACATCGTCGTCATCCCAAAGCTCGCAGGCGCTGCCGACGATTTGCAGGGCGAAGGGGAGGCTCAGGGCCTCCTCGACGGCGCGGGTGAAGTCGAAGGCGAGCACCCGGTTGTCTGAGATGATCAGGTATACGCTCAGGGCATCCTTGCCGCCGGTGAGAAGCACGTTGTAAAAGTTGGCGGTGCCCGGTTGGCTGTCCTTCAGGTTTTCCGTACCCCAGGCGGCCAGGTCGTCAACATTTTCAGCCGCGACGCGTATACTCAGCGTCGCGTCGCCCTGGGATTTTGCCGCGGCATAGACGGCGCCGTCGGGCGCTGCGGTTTCGCTCCAGCCCTCCGGCAGGCAGAATTCGAACCCCAGGGAGGTTACCTGTACCCAATCTCCATCGTATCCGTCGTCGAACTCGCCAAAGCCCACGTCGTTCTCGTTCCACACATCCTCAGCAAAGCCGCAGGCGCACAGCAGCATCAGGGCGGCCAGCAGCGCCGAAAACCATCTCTTCATCGCAATCGCTCCCTTCAAGGTGCACAAGCCGGCAAGCAGGCATCCAGGAACCTTCGGGGAATAACCTGTGCTTATTGCATGTATGAATCCGCCGTTGCTGCGTTGTCATCGGTCAACGTGACCCGACACGCCGCCCTCCTGCGCCTCGCACTGGCGAATTCAACCTGCGCATCCTGCATGATCATTTCCGCAAGCACCTTATTGGCATCATTATAAATGAATCCCGGCGGAATGTCCATAGGTGCTGGAATGCGCCTTACAGGCTCCCGTTCAGGCCCCCTCCCTGAGGGGGCTGGCTGGCCGTCAGGCCAGACTGAGGGAGTTTATCAGGGACGCTGAGCTGTAACTGCGCAGTATAAATCTTTATATGCAAGGCGAAGGAGGGAGGCGATGCGGAGCATCGTTGACCAACGACAATACAGCATATGGAGATTCAGACAAGCAGTATTTTCAAATCATTTCTGAACAGTGCCTGCCCCGCAACGCCACTTTGACGCTTCATGGCGCCAAATGGTTCACATTATACCCACCATTTACATAGCAAGGATGAAATCACCAGGGCAAATCCTTTGCAACTTAACAAATATAAGGTATACTGTTGTCACCATTGTATACGGGGGAACTATCATTGAGCAAGGTGACGCGCCAAAACCATAAAGACAGGCTGCCGCTGCTGCCGCTGCGGGGCCTGGCGATGTTTCCGAATACGGTCATCACGATTGACATCGCGAGGGATCGGTCTTTGGCCGCAGTGCGCGAAGCCGCCCAGGGCGACGACCAGCGCCTGTTCGTGGTGGCACAGCGGGACAGCACCGTGGACCATCCCGGCCTGGAGGAGCTGTATACCGTCGGTACCGTCGCCGTGATCAAGCAGCTGCTGCACATGCCCGACAATACCGCGCGGGTGTTGCTGGAGGGACACGGGAGGGCTATGCTCATCAACGTGCTCGAGGCGGAGGATATGCAGCGGGCGGAGATCGTCGGGGTCAACCTTGCGCCGCTGACCTACACCGACGCCCAGCAGCGGGCAATGATGGGCGCGATCCGCAACCTGGCGGCCCAGACCGCCCGAAGCAGGGGACAGTCCATGCCCGAGCTGTTGCAAGCCGTGGAGGGCGAGCGCAGCCCTTCGGTGCTTTGCGACGTGGTGGCTTCCAACATGCTCACCCGGCTGGAGGACAAGCAGACGGTGCTGGAATGCCTGGACGTGGACCAGCGCATGAAGCTGCTGCTTGAAAAGCTGGCCGACGAAATCCAGATCAGTGAGATGGAGGAGCGCATCCATGCCCGCGTCCAGGAGTATATGGACAAGGCCAACCATGAGTATTACCTCCGTGAGCAGATCCACGCCATTCAGGAGGAGCTGGGGGAGGACGAGGACGAAGAGGTGGCCGAGCTGCGCCGCCGCATCAAGGCGTCCAAGCTGCCCCCTGCAGCCCGGGAACACGTGGAAAAGGAATTGAAGCGCCTTGCGCGCAGCTCCGTCCATGCTCCTGAGAGCGGCGTCAGCCAGAACTACATCGAATATATGCTGGAGCTGCCCTGGGAGGTCTACGATACTTCCAATATAGACATCAAAAAGGCCCGAAAGGTTCTCGAGGCTGACCACTATGGCATGGAGGATGTGAAAAAGCGCCTGATCGAATATCTGGCGGTGCGCTCGGTGGCCTCCGATAAGTTGAAGAGCCCCATCATCTGCCTGGTGGGCCCCCCCGGCGTGGGCAAGACCTCCATCGCCCAGTCCATCGCGCGGGCGCTGGACCGCCGGTTTACCCGCCTGTCCCTGGGCGGCGTACACGACGAGGCCGAGATCCGAGGCCACCGCAAGACCTACGTCGGCGCGATGCCGGGGCGCATCATCTCCGCCATCCGCCAGTGCAAGACCATGAACCCGGTGTTCCTGCTGGACGAGATCGACAAGCTGTCCCGTGACATGCGGGGCGACCCCGCTTCGGCAATGCTGGAAGCCCTGGACCCGGCCCAGAACAATGCCTTCCGGGATCACTACCTGGAGGTGCCCTTCGACCTGTCGGACGTGCTGTTCATCACCACGGCCAATTCGCTGGACAGCATCGACCGGGCCCTGCTGGACCGCATGGAGGTCATTGAGGTGCCCAGCTACACCAGCGAGGAGAAGCTGGAAATCGCCAAACGCCACCTGCTGCCCAAGCAGCGGGACGCCCACAATCTGACTCGGACCCAGCTGAAGGTGTCCGACAGGGCCCTCGCCGCGCTGATCGACGGCTACACCCGGGAATCAGGCGTGCGCACGCTGGAGCGGCAGATCGCCCAGCTGTGCCGCCGGGCGACGTTGCACCTGGTAGAGCGCCCGGAGGACAAATCCGTCTCCATCAAGCCAAAGGATTTGAAGGATTACCTGGGCGCGCCACGCTACCTGCGCCAACCCGTGGCCGAAAAGCGGGAGGTAGGCGTGGTCAACGGCCTGGCCTGGACCAGCGTCGGCGGCGAGGTTATGCCCGTCGAGGCGCTGTGTTTTCCCGGCAAGGGCAACATGAAACTGACCGGCAAGCTGGGCGACGTGATGAAGGAATCAGCGGAGCTGGCCCGAAGCGTGGTCCGCGCCCGCCTGCCCCAGTGGGGCGTGGAGCCCGACTATTTCGAGAAGCACGACATCCACATCCACGTGCCGGAGGGTGCGGTGCCCAAAGACGGCCCGTCCGCCGGCGTGGCCCTCAGCTGCGCGCTGATGTCCGCGGTGACCGGGTTGTCCGCCAGCGGGGCGCTGGCCATGACCGGCGAGATTACGCTGCACGGCAGGGTGCTGCCCATCGGCGGCGTGAAGGAAAAGCTGCTGGCCGCCTATCGGCTGGGCATCAACCGCATACTGCTGCCCCGGGAAAACGAGAAGGATTTGGAGAAGATCGACGCCACGATACTCGAAAAGATGAACATCCGCCTGATGGACCAGGTGGACGACGCCCTGGAGGTCGTTTTGGAGCGAACCGGGCAGAGGCAGGCAGGGTGAGCGACCAATGATTGTCAAGAAATCGAAGTTTGTGAAGTCCCTCAGTGCCTTCGGGGATTTCCCGGGTCAGGGCATGCCCGAGATCGCCATGGTGGGGAAGTCCAATGTGGGCAAATCCTCGCTGATCAACAACATGACCGGCAATTCCAAGCTGGCCCGGACCTCCTCGGAGCCCGGCAAGACCCGCCTGGTAAACCTGTACCTGATCAATGAGGCCTTCTTCCTGGTGGACCTGCCGGGTTATGGATTTGCCCGGGCTCCAAAGCAGGAGAAGCAGAAGTGGGCCGACATGATCGAGGGCTACCTGCGCAATTCGCGGAACCTGAAGCGGGTGTTCCAGCTGGTGGATATCCGCCATGCCCCCACCGGGGACGACCAGCTGATGGTGGAATACCTGCGGCACTACGACATCCCGTTTACCGTGGTGGCCACCAAGGCGGACAAGCTGTCCAAGGCCCAACGGGGAAGGAGCATTCCGGTGATCTGCCGCACCCTGGGCGTCCAGCCCTGGGAGGTCATGGTCCATTCATCGAAAGACGGCACGGGCAAGGACCAGCTGCTGGCGCTGATCGAGGACGAAATCGCGCCGGTGATTGAACCCGATACGAAAGACCAGCCGTAGCGGCGGCGCCATGGCAGGGTATAAATAATCATTCGTTACTAACACGCCGCGTCTGTCGGCTTGAAAGGGAGTTATCAACTTGGGAATCAAAGTGGCAAAGTTTGGCGGTTCTTCACTGTGCGACGCGGAGCACTTCCGCAAGGTCAAGGCCATCATCGAATCGGATCCGGACTATCATTACGTGGTACCAAGCGCCCCCGGCAAGCGGTTTGACGCGGATGAGAAGATCACCGATATGCTTTACCAGTGCCACCGCCTGGTGGAGCGTGGCCAAAGCCACGAACAGCTGTTCAAGAAGATCGCGGACCGCTACATCGGGATCGCCAGGGAGCTTGGACTGGATTTTGACATCGATGGCCTGCTGATCGATACATGCAACGCCATTCGCCAGTACAAGAACCCGGATTTTGCCGCCAGCCGCGGGGAATACCTGAACGGCATCGTGCTGTCCAAATATCTGGGCTGGGATTTTATAGACGCCCAGGATGTGGTGAAGTTCGACCGACAGGGCAATTTCGCCTCCGAGTGGACCAACGAGATCATGGCCGAGGCCCTGAAGTACCATGAACACGCCGTCATCCCCGGCTTTTACGGCGCCTATCCCAATGGCGACGTTCACACCTTCTCCCGGGGCGGCAGCGACATCTCCGGCGCCATCGTGGCCCGGGCCGCGAAGGCTGACCTGTACGTGAACTGGACCGACGTGTCCGGCTTCCTGATGGCCGACCCCCGCATCGTCAAGAACCCGAAGTGCATCCGCGAGCTCAGCTACCGCGAACTGCGGGAGCTTTCCTACATGGGCGCGACCGTTCTGCACGAGGAAGCCATTTTCCCGGTGCACAAGGCGGGCATCCCCACGAACATCCGCAACACCAACGCCCCCGGGGACCCGGGCACGATGATCGTGATGAATCCCTCCGAATCCCAGGAGAACGGGCGGGTCATCACAGGCATCGCCGGCCACAAGAATTTCACGCTGCTGAGCATTGAGAAGGCTATGATGAACGCCGAGCTGGGCTTCGGCCGACGGGTGCTCCAGGCGCTGGAGGACTTCGGCGTCTCCTTTGAACACCTGCCCACCGGCATCGATACGATGTCCGTGGTGGTGGCGGACAAGGAGCTGGTCACCCGCAAGGAGCAGATCATACAGCGCATCCAGCAGACCTGCCAGCCCGATTCCATCGATATCAGCGCCGGTATCGCCCTGATCGCCACCGTGGGGCACGGAATGACCAGCGCGCCCGGCACCGCCGCGCGCCTGTTTTCGGCCCTGTACAGGGCGGGCGTGAACATCCGCATGATTGACCAGGGCTCCAGCGAGATGAACATCATCGTCGGCATCAACGTCGAGGACTTTGAAACCGCGATGAACGCCATCTACAGTGAATTCGTGAAGGACTGATACAGCCGATAGTCGGGGCGCGCCGCTCCGCCGGCACCTTTGGGAGGCTTGTCAATGGAAGGGAAGAGGCGGACGACGGGCGCGATTGACATCAGCGCGCTGATCATGGCACTGCTGTTCGCGGCGTCCGTGGCGGTGTTTGCACTCACTGGCTCAGGCCGGCTGTCGCACCTGTTCAAACCGCTGTTCGTATTCCTGCGCATGGCCTCCATCGTGGGCATCATCGGCATAGCCGCCTTCTTCATCGGCGAGAGCGTGCCCCGGTCCTGGTACGACTACCGGCGCTTCCCCTTCAAATGCTACGCCTGGGAGAAGAACGGCCTGATTTACGAGAAGTTCGGCGTTCGATGGCTCAAGACCCACAGTATCGACATGAGCCGCATCATGCCGAAGGCCTTTCCCAAGCAGAACACCATGACCAGGGACAAGGCGCACCTGGAGCGGCTGGTGCAGGAGATGTGCAACGCCGAGCTGGTGCACTGGGTGCTTGCGTTCATGAGCCCCGTATTCTGGCTGTTGATCGATGGCTGGTATGGCGTGGCCATCACCATCGGCTACGCCCTGAGCAACCTGGGGGACATCATGATCCAGCGGTACAACCGACCGCGCATAATATTGATACTCAAGAGGATTGAAGCATGCGAAAGTTGTTGATCATCACATCGATGTACACGGGGCACGGCCACAAGAGCATCGCCGAGGCTCTTGCGGAACGGCTCTCCGCCTACAACGATATAGAGATCAAGATCATCGACGGCTTTTCCCTGATGAACCGCTTTGAACAGTATATGGCCGAATATACCTATGGACCGATCACCCGTATGCCCGGCAAGGCATGGGAGTGGAACTTTTTAGCGGGGCAGACCTTCAGGAAGCCGGTGGTCTCCGTGGTGGCATCGATGATCCGCGCAAAGCTGCTGGCGCTGCTGGACAGCTTTCGCCCGGACGCCATTTTGTCCGCGCATCCTATTTTTTTGGCCACGGTGTTGGACGTGATGGACGACGCCGGGCTGCGCATCCCGCTGATCGCACACGAGGTGGACCTGATCGACATCACCGAGTACTGGTATGATCCTCGCATATATCGGATACTCGCGCCGTCCCGGGAATCCTATGAGTGCACCATTGCCAATGTGAAGGAACCCGACCGGGTCATCGAGGTGGGCTTTCCGGTGCGCAGCCGCTTCATGAACGTGCCTGCGCCTGCGCCCCATGAGGGAACCGTCATCACCGTCATGAGCGGATCCGAGGGCAGCGGCATCATCCGCGCCGTCGTCCGGGTGCTGCTCAAGCGCACCGATGTCCATGTGAACGTGATCTGCGGTCGCAACAAAAAGCTGCGCAAGAAGCTGAAGAAGGAATTCGCCGAACACTACCACGGTCGCCTGAGCGTGATGGGCTTCGTCGAGGACATTCAGAACGTGATGATTGCCAGCGACGTGCTGGTGATGCGGGCCAGCCCAAACACGGCCATGGAGGCGGTGGCGTTGAATGTGCCGGTGATCCTGTTCGGCCAGCTGGCAGGGCAGGAGCAGCACAACCCGGATTTGTTGCAGGCTCACGGCCTGGCGAAGTATTGCTCCGTGCCCGAGGCGCTACCCGATTGCGTCAGGGCGATGTTCGCGGACGACGGGGCCGAGATCAGGGCCATGCGTGCCGCCCAGAGGGCCTACGCGCCCGTGGACAGTGCCGCCGAGACCGCGAAGCTGCTGGATGGTTTCATCAAGCCATTGGAGAAATGAAGGTTTTACATTCAGAACATGGCAGTTTTGGCTTCAATATACCGGTGGTGTCTTTGGATTTGCAGGATGGCGGTGCGTGACGTTCAAATGAGAAATAACGTAAAATACTCGAAAACACGCATAACATGCTCTTGACAATAATTTGATGCAATTGTATAGTACCGATTAACGATATGCGCATATACATGCGCGTAGCGCAATTCTGATTGGGAGGAATCCGATTATGAAGTTCAACAAGGCTATCGTTGCAATGATCCTCGCCATCGTGATGGTCATGGGCCTGGCTTCCGCCGCCATGGCCGAGGACGCCCTGAAGATCGGCGTCATAGGCCCCTTCACAGGAGCGGCCGCGATCTACGGCAATGCCTGCAAGTTCGGCGCCCAGGTGGCTGCTGAGCAGATCAACGCCGAGGGCGGCTTGCAGATTGAACTGCTGAACCAGGACGACGAGCATGACCCCGAGAAATCCCTGAACGCCTACAACAAGGTGCTGGACGACGGCGCCCAGATGATCGCCGGCACCACCACCACCACCCCCTGCATCGCCGTTGGCGCGCAGGCCAATGAGGACCGCGTGTTCATGCTGACCCCCTCCGCGTCTTCCCCCGACGTGACCGCGGACAAGGACAATGTGTTCCAGGTCTGCTTCACCGATCCCGCGCAGGGTACCGCTTCCGCCCAGTATATCAAGGCGCACAGCCTGGGTGGGAAGATCGCCATCATCTACAACAATGCCGATGCCTATTCCACCGGCATCTACCAGACTTTTGTGGAGGAGGCCAAGGTACAGGGTATCGAGGTTGTCTCCGAGACCACCTTCACTGACGACACCACCGACTTCTCCGTGCAGGTTTCTGCCGCGAAGGACGCAGGCGCCGATCTTGTGTTCCTGCCCATCTACTACACCCCCGCTTCCATGATCCTGCAGACCGCGAAGTCCATCGGCTACGCGCCCGTGTTCTTCGGCGTGGATGGCATGGACGGCATCCTGACCATGGAGGGTTTTGACACCAGCCTGGCAGAGGGCGTGTTCATGCTGACCCCCTTCTCCGCTGACGCCCAGGACGAGCGCACCCAGGCCTTCGTGACGCGCTATCAGGAGATCACCGGCGAGATCCCGAATCAGTTTGCCGCTGACTGCTATGACGCCGTGTATGCCCTGTACAACGCTTCCCTGGCCGCCGGCATCGACGGCAGCACCGACTATGCCGACGCCTGCGAAAAGCTGATTGCCCAGTTTACCAGCGCTGACTTCCAGATTGACGGCCTGACCGGCAGCATGACCTGGGACGCCTCCGGCGCAGTCACCAAGACCCCCACCGCCGTTGTCATCAAGGACGGCGCCTACGTGGGCTTCAACGACTGATCCCACAAGGATTGATCCCTGGAGCTGTCTGATTAAGGCGGCTCCGGGGGCTTTTCCCCGCGAGGTAACTGACGATTGTCAACATAATGGGGTGTTGATAATGGTCAGTTACCTTATACTACTTTTCAAGGAGTTGGAATCACATGGTTTCGTTCCTGCGATTTCTGATCAACGGCATCAGCCTCGGCAGCGTCTACGCCATCATCGCCCTGGGCTACACGATGGTCTACGGCATTGCCAAGATGCTGAACTTCGCCCACGGTGACGTCATCATGGTGGGCGCCTACATCGCGTTCTGCGCCATGTCCTACCTGTCGCTTCCGCCGCTGTTGGCGGTGCTTTGCGCCATGGTGGTGTGTACGGTGTTGGGCGTGCTCATCGAGGGGCTGGCCTACCGTCCCCTGCGCGATGCGACCAAGCTGGCTGTGCTGATCACGGCCATCGGCGTCAGCTACCTGCTGCAAAATACGGCTCTGCTGATTTGGTCGGCGAACCCCAAGGTGTTTCCGTCCGTATTCAACGTGGGCTCCATCAAGCTGTTTGACGGCAACCTGGTCATCACCAGCGAGATCATACTGACCATCGTGGCCAACATCGTAATCATGATCGTGCTGACGCTGTTCACTGGCAGGACCAAGATGGGCAAGGCCATGCGCGCGGTGTCCGAGGATCGCGGGGCCGCGGAGCTGATGGGCATCAACGTCAACCGCACCATCTCCGTCACCTTCGCCATCGGCTCGGCCTTAGCGGCCATCGCCGGTGTACTGCTGTGCTCCTCCTATCCCACGCTGATGCCCACCACCGGCTCCATGCCGGGCATCAAGGCGTTCACGGCGGCGGTATTCGGCGGCATCGGCTCCATCCCCGGTGCGATGATCGGCGGCCTGCTGTTGGGCGTTATTGAGATCCTGGGAAAGGCCTACATTTCCACCGAGCTTGGCGACGCCATCGTGTTCGCCGTGCTGATCATCGTGCTGCTGTTCAAGCCTGCCGGCCTGCTGGGCAAGCCGGTGCACGAGAAAGTGTGAGGTGAGGCATATGAAGAAGCTGAAAAAGAGCACGATCAACAACATCATATCCTTCGGCATCGTCATCATCGCCTTTGTCATCTGCCAGTCGATGATCGCCTCCGGCGCGATGAGGCGCTCCCTGAAGGGACAGCTGGTGCCCATCTGCGTCTACATCGTGATGGCCATATCGCTGAACCTGGTTGTGGGCATCTCCGGCGAGCTGAGCCTGGGCCACGCCGGCTTCATGAGCATCGGCGCGTTTTCCGGCATCATCGCCGCGGCGTGGCTGAACGCGCTGTTCAATATTGAAAACGAACTGCTGAGACTGATCCTGGCCATGGTGGTGGGCGGCGTGTTCGCGGGCATCGCGGGCGTGCTGATCGGCATACCGGTGCTGCGCCTGCGGGGTGACTACCTGGCCATCGTGACGCTGGCCTTCGGCGAGATCATCCGCAACGTGCTGAACTGCCTGTACTTCTCGCTGGACGGCAAGCGCCTTATCGTTTCCTTCAACAACCCGAATATCCCCGGCACGATACTGGTCAACGGTCCCGCCGGTGCGACGGTCTCTGACAAGATCGCCACGTTCCCGATGGGCTTTGCACTGATCATATTTACGCTGATCGTGGTGATGAACCTGATCAACAGCCGCTCGGGCCGCGCCATCATGGCTACCCGGGACAATCGCATCGCGGCGGAGGCCATGGGCATCAACGTCACCAAGTACAAGATGATGGCCTTCGTCACCGCGGCGGTGCTTGCAGGCATGGCCGGCGCGCTGTACGGCCTTAACTTCTCCACCGTAGCGGCGTCGAAGTTCAAGTTTGACACGTCCATACTGGTGCTGGTGTTCGTCGTGCTGGGCGGCATCGGCAACATCTGGGGCTCCATCATCGCGGCGACGCTGTTGACCGTGCTGCCGGAACTGCTGAGGACCTTCGCCGACTACCGCATGCTGGTCTATGCCATCGTGCTGATCCTGGTGATGCTTGTCACCAACAACCCGATGCTGCGCTCGCTGTTCAGCCGGATCGGGCGGCGGGGGAGCCGCGATGCGCAGACGCAGGTGGGAGGTGCTGACGAATGACACAGACTGAAGGCAAGAAGCGGCTGGTGGATACCCGCATGGTGCCCGCGCCCAGCCAGGGCATCATCCCCGAGCGCGACCTGCACAGCACACCCGTGTTGGAGGCGCGGCACCTGGGCATCGAATTCGGCGGCCTGAAGGCCGTGGAGGATTTCAACCTCATCATCGGCAAGACCGAGATCGCCGGCCTGATCGGTCCCAACGGCGCGGGCAAGACCACCGTGTTCAACCTGCTGACCAAGGTATACCAGCCCACGATGGGCACGGTGCTGCTCAACGGCAAGGATACCGCCGGCATGAACACCGTCCAGGCCAACAAGCTGGGCATTGCCCGAACCTTCCAGAACATCCGCCTGTTTGACAACATGACGGTGGAGGATAACGTGCGCATCGGCCTTCACAACCAGGTGAAGTACGGCATGTTCACAGGCATACTGCGCCTGCCCGGCTACTGGAATGGCGAGCGCAGGCAGCACGAAAAGGCCCTGGAGCTGCTGTCGATCTTCGACATGCAGGACCTGGCGGGCGTGCGGGCCGGTTCGCTGCCCTACGGGGCCCAGCGGCGGCTTGAGATCGTTCGCGCGCTGGCCACGAACCCCTCGCTGCTGCTGCTGGACGAGCCCGCCGCGGGCATGAACCCCCATGAGACGGAAGAGTTGATGCACAACATCATCAAGATTCGCGATCAGTTCAAGATCGCCGTCATGCTGATCGAACACGACATGAACCTGGTCATGGGCATCTGCGAGGGCATTTGCGTGTTGAACTACGGCCGCATCATCGCCAAGGGCACCGCCGATGAGATTCAGGCCAACCCGACCGTCATCGAAGCCTATCTGGGCAAGAAGAAGGAGGGCTGAGCCATGAGCGAAGTGAGCAACAACAAGAGCCTGCTGCGGGTGGACGACATTCACGTCTACTACGGCAGCATCCATGCCATCAAGGGCATCTCCTTCGAGGTGAACGAGGGCGAGATCGTCACGCTGATCGGCGCAAACGGCGCGGGCAAATCCACCACGCTGAACACGGTTTCCGGCCTGCTCAAGCCCCGTAGCGGGCTTATTACCTTCGAGGGCAAGGGCATCGTGGGCATCGGCGCCAGCCGCATCGTGAGCTTGGGCATGGCCCTGTGCCCCGAGGGACGTCGCGTTTTCCAGCAGATGACCGTGCGGGAAAACCTGGAGATGGGCGGCTATTCACGCCCGAATACAGAGATTCCAGCCTCGCTGGAGGACGTGTTCATGCGCTTCCCCCGACTGAAGGAACGTGAGAAGCAGATCGCGGGCACTTTGTCCGGCGGTGAGCAGCAGATGCTGGCCATGGGCCGCGCGCTGATGAGCAAGCCCAAGCTGTTGATGCTGGACGAGCCGTCCATGGGCCTGGCTCCGATATTGGTGGAGCAGATCTTCGACATCATCAAGGAGCTGCACAATACGGGCACCACGATCCTGCTGGTGGAGCAAAACGCCCAGATGGCGCTGTCCATCGCCGACCGGGCCTATGTGCTGGGCACCGGCAAGATCACCATCTCCGGCCCTGCCGCCGAAGTTCTCGCCGACGACCGCGTCCGCGAGGCGTACCTGGGCGGCTGAGCATGGACAGGCAGAAGCTGGAAGAACAGCTGGCCGTGCTGCCGCTGTACGAATACGCCTTCATTGACACTGACGAACTGCAGTTTTCCGAGCGGGTGCGCTACATCTGTGAAACCGAATGCCCGATGTACAACACCACTTGGGCCTGCCCGCCCGCGGTGGGCACAGTGGCGGCCTGTCAGAAGCGGGTGATGGCCTTCAAGGAGGGCCTGCTGATCGCCACGATCACCGAGGTCAGCGACATCGCCAACATCCGGGAGACGCTGGCCACACGGGCTGACCACGAGGCAATCACCCGTCAGGTGCTTGAAATGGTGCGCCGGCAGGCGACGGACACGCTGACGCTGTCCACAGAGGCCTGTGCCCACTGCGCACGCTGCACCTGGCCGGACGCGCCATGCCGCTTTCCAGACCGCATGTTTCCCTGTGTGGAGAGCCACGGCATATTGGTCACCGAGCTGGCGGAGAAGCACGGCATCGAGTTCCTCGCCGAAGGCAACGCCGTCACCTGGTTTTCGCTGATACTGTACAAATGAGGATGGTGTTAATCAGGATATGGGGTGACTGACTCCTTCCGGCCCCTACGGGGCCACCTCCCTCTAAGAGGGAGGCTTTTGGAAAGCGCTGAGGCCAAGGATCTTCTCAAGGCTCCCGTTCAGGCCCCCTCCTTGAGGGGGCTGTCAGCGAAGCTGACTGGGGGAGTCAGAGGGAGCTGTCAGCCGCAGGCTGACTGAGGG
>ONJE01000093.1 GCA_900318045.1 uncultured Eubacteriales bacterium | reverse complement strand
AACGTTTCCTTTGTCCTGGTTGTATCGTTTCGCGCGCGGCTTTTCCTGTTCCCTTTTCCCTGTTCCCTGTTCCCTTTGATCTACCCTTGGCGATTCCGCCAACGCCTCGATAAATAAAAATTTACCCCTGTCTGTCCAGTATCTCCGACATGCTCTTGCACGCGAACTTGATGTCCCCGGCCCAGGTGTCGTCGTTGCCGACGTACCACATCTCGGTGACATACCGGCGGATGCCCAGGCCCCAGGCTTTTTGGATGATGGCATTGAAGTCCACGTGTCCGGTGAGGAAGGGCACCTCGCGGAACACGCCGGGCACGGTCTCCTTCAGGTGCAGCGCCACGATGTGGCCCCGGCCGGAGTAAAGGTCGTCCAGCACATTGCCGCCGGAGGACAGCGCCGCGTTGGTCAGGTTGCCGGAATCGGGGTAGACCCCCAGGTAAGGGCTGCCCACGGCGTCCACGTAGTACATGGACTTCCAGACGGTGTTCATGAAGTCGGTCTCCATGGTCTCAAAGCCCATCATGATGCCCCGCACGGCGGCCATCTCCGTGGCCTTCTTCAGGTTCTCCAGGAACCATGCCCGGGTATCGGCGGAGCCCTCTTCGTAGTACACGTCGTAGCCCGCCAGCTGGATGATGCGGATGCCCAGGTCGTCGGCCAGCATGATGGCCTTCTCCATGATCTCCATGCCCCGGGCGCGCACCTCGGGGTCGGTTGCCCCCAGCGGGTACTTGCGGTGGCCGGACAGGCACATGCTGCGAATGGGCAGGCCGACCTCCTTCATGGTCCTGACCAGCTCCAGCCGCTCATCGGCCGTCCAGTCCAGGCGGGCCAGCTTTTCATCCTTCTCGTCGATGCTGATCTCCACGAAATCGTAGCCGGCCTCCTTGGCAAAGGCCAGCTTCTCCCGCCAGGACAGGCTTGGCGGCATGGCCTTCTCATAAAGGCCGATGGCATATTTCTTCATGTTCTGATTCCCCGTTCATTCATATTTGCAAAGGCAGGAAGCATCAGATGCGCCATCCGTTATTAACATTATATCGGAAAAAAGCCTGTTTTGCAATAGGTCGCCCCGCCCCGGATATCGAACATATTTCGTTTTTTTGACATTATGTGAAAGTTTCAACGCAAAATCCTCCATCAAACCGGCATATATTGGAGTCAATTTTAATAATCAAACGTAAACAGGGCGCGATATGTTCGTTATACGATCACTTTATGTTTGATTTATGGGCGTTGCGCCAAAACAACGGTCAAAATATGAACATAAATGCCCACAAAATTGTAAAGTAACGCTTGAAATCCTGTTTATTATCGCGTATAATGGAAGCGCAAAGGTTGGAAACGAACATTAACGGGAGAAAGGGAGGAATTAAATGAGCAAGGTATCCGAAATGACCCGCGAGAAGTGGATCATGTCAACGTTCCCCGAGTGGGGCACCTGGCTGGTTGAGGACATCGAGAACGAGGTCGTCCAGCCCGGCAACGTCGCCATGTGGTGGCTGGGCTGCACCGGCATCTGGTTCAAGACTCCGGGCGGCGCGAACATCACCATCGACCTGTGGTGCGGCAACGGCAAGCGCACCCACGGCGACGGCAAGATGAAGGTGGGCCACCAGATGGCCAACATGTGCGGCGGCCGCGCCATGCAGCCGAACCTGCGCAACGTGCCCTTCGTGATCGACCCCTTCGCCTTCAAGCAGGTGGACGCGGTGCTGGCCACCCACTACCACCAGGACCATATGTCCGCCGAGTGGGCGGCCCACGTGATCAACAGCGGCATGACCACCACCGATGAAAACGGCAAGGAGATCCCCGTGCCCTTCATCGGCCCGCTGAAGAGCGTGGAAACCTGGGTGAAGTGGGGCGTGCCCAAGGAGCGCTGCAAGATCGTCAAGCCCGGCGACACCATCAGGATCAAGGACATCGAGATCATTTGCCTGGACAGCTTTGACCGCACCTGCATCGTCACCACCGATTCCACCGGCCCCGACCGCGAGGAGCTGACCGGCAAATGCCCCACCGACATGGACGAGAAGGCCGTCAACTACCTGGTGAAGACCCCCGGCGGCAACATCTACCACTCCGGCGACAGCCACTTCTCCATCTACTTCGCCAAGCACGGCAAGGACTACGACATCGACGTGGCCTTCGGCTCCTTCGGCGAAAACCCCATCGGCATGCAGGACAAGATGACCTCCATCGACGTGCTGCGCATGGCCGAGAACCTGAAGTGCAAGGTGGTCGTGCCCATCCACTGGGACGTGTGGACCAACTTCCAGGCCGACTGCGAGGAGATCAGGCTGCTCTACGACTTCAAGAAGGACCGCAACGAGTACAAGTTCCACCCGTTCTTCTGGCAGGTCGGCGGCAAGTACGTCTATCCCCAGGACAAGGACAAGATCTACTTCCACCATCGCCGCGGCTTCGAGGACTGCTTCGAGGCGCCCCAGAACATCCCCTACAGGTCCTGCCTGTAAGCCGGATGCATCGCCGGGGAGAAGGTCCTTCACTTCGTTCAGTATGACACGCGCAACAGCCCGTCATGCCGGGCAGCGCGGGCCGGGGGCCCGCGCAGTCGAAGCATCCTCTCCCACCGGCAACAGCAACAAGGAGGAACATCATGGCAGACAAGACCATACTGCAAAAGATCGTTGAGCGCGGCCACTACAAGTTCGTCGACAGGGTGGATTCCTGGCAGGAGGGCGTGAAGCTGAGCTGCGAATCCCTGGCGAAGACCGGCTATGTGTCCGACAACTACTACCAGCAGATCGTGGACTGCATTGAGAAGTACGGCCCCTACGTGGTGTTCGAGCACTACGTGGCCATGCCCCACAGCCAGGAGGGCGCCGAGGGCGCCAACCAGACCGCCGTGGGCTTCATGCGCGTCAAGGAGGACGTTTACTTCGGCAAGGACGAGGACGGCGAGGACAAGGTCGCCCGCCTGTTCTTCACCCTGGCCGCCAAGGACCCCAACGAGCACCTGGACAACATGCAGCAGCTGATGCAGATCTTCACCAACGAGCCGCTGCTGGACGCCCTGATGGCGGCCAACACCCCCGAGGACATCCTCAAGGCCGAAGCCGACTATCCCCCGGAGGACGATATGTAATCGATCCGGTTCCCAAAAGCCTTCCCCTTTGGGGAAGGCTGCCCGGGAGATCCGAACCGGCGGCAGCCCGCCGACGCCACCAACCGACAACAGAGAGGGGAATTATCTGTGAACATACCTGTTATTGGCCCTATTTGGGATTTTTTTGCGAATAATATTCTCAGGAACGCGCCGTTCATGATCGGCTTCATCACGATGATCGGCTACATTCTTCTCAAGAAGAAGTGGTATGACGTGCTGGGCGGCACCCTGAAGGCCATCATCGGCATGCTGATCCTGAACGTCGGCTCCGGCGGACTGGTCAGCACCTTCCGTCCCATACTGGCCGGCCTGAAGGACCGCTTCAACCTGACCGCCACGGTCATCGACCCCTATTTTGGCCAGAACGCCGTCACTGCGGGCGTTGAAGAGACCTTCGGCGCCGGCTTCTCGCAGGTCATGATCCTGCTGCTGATCGCGTTCATCGTGAACATCCTGCTGGTGCGCTTCAACAAGATCACCAAGTGCCGCTCGCTGTTCACCACCGGCCACGTGCAGGTGCAGCAGGCCTCCACCGCGTACTGGCTGATACTGTTCGCCCTGCCGGGTCTCTGGCAGAACGGCATCAAGACCGTTCCGATGCTCGTCATCATGTCCATCATCCTCGGCGCGTACTGGGCCGTGGGCTCCAACCTGACCGTCAAGCCCATGCAGGAGCTGACCGACGGCGCGGGCTTCGCAATCGCCCACCAGCAGATGTTCGGCATCCGCCTGGGCTATATCATGGCCGACAAGGTGTTCGGCACCAACGGCGGCAAGCGCAAGAAGGAGATCAAGAAGGTCGGCGATCTGGAGCTGCCCGGCTTCTTCTCCATCTTCAATGAGAACATGGTGTGTACCGCCATACTGATGACCGTGTTCTTCGGCATCATCATGGCCGTCATCGGCATGCCCTTCTTCATCAATGCCGGCAGCCTTAAAGAGGGCGCCAACGTCGGTGACTTCATCATGTACATCCTGACCACCTGCCTGAACTTCGCCGTGTACCTGGCGATCCTGCAGCTGGGCGTTCGCACCTTCGTCACCGAGCTGACCGCCTCCTTCCAGGGCATCGCCGACAAGCTGCTGCCCTCCTCCGTGCCCGGTGTTGACTGCGCGGTCTGCTACGGCTTCGGCGACGCCAATGCCGTGACCTTCGGCTTCCTGGCGGGCCTCGCCGGCCAGCTGGTGGCCATCGTTGCGCTGATCATCTTCAAGAGCCCCGTGCTGATCATCTGCGGCTTCGTGCCGGTGTTCTTCGACAACGCCACCATCGGCCTGGTTGCCAACGAAAAGGGCGGCCTGAAGGCCTGCCTGGTGATCCCCTTCATCTCCGGCCTGATCCAGGTCTTCGGCTCCGCCTTAATCGCGGGCTGGGTTGGCATGGCGCAGTACGGCGGCTACCTGGGCATGTTTGACTGGGCAACCGTGTGGCCGGCCATCACCGTGATCCTGAAGTTCCTCAGCTACGCGGGCGTGGCGGTCGTCGCCATACTGCTGCTGGCCCTGCCCCAGATCGAGTACATGCGCGATCCCAAGGGCTACTTCCTGATCACCGAGGATTACGAGGCCTACAAGGAGTACATGGCCTCCAAGCAGGGCAAGCGGAAGTGATTGCATTCTCCTTGCAGAAGTGATATAATGGGAAAAGGGCATGGACGGCGGTGCGCCGCCGTCCCCCTCCCCCAACCACAGCGACCGTTTTATAATGAAAGGAATATGATAGCATGTCCAAGCTCGACAACAAGAAGTTCATGGTTTGCTGCGCCAACGGCGCCGGTTCCTCGCTGATGATGAAGATGACCCTGCAGAAGGTGCTGACCAAGCTGGGCGTCAAGCCCGCCAACATCCACCACTGCTCCCTGTCCGAGGGCAAGAGCGCCGCGCCCAACTACGACATCGTGCTGTGCGCCCGCAACTTCGCCAACATGTTCACCGACGCCCAGAAGAAGGGCACCGTCGTGCTGGGCCTGAAGAACATCATGTCCGCTCCCGAGATGGAGCAAGCCATGAAGGATGCCGGCCTGCTGGACTGATTCCTCCCCAACCGATACGGCAACCGCCGGCGGTGGCAATGCCGCCGCCGGCGGTCTGCGTTTCCAGGAGTCCTATGATCAAATCCATCATATTTGACCTTGACGACACGCTGTACGACTTTACCTCTGTTCACGCCATCGCCATGAACAGGCTCATCGCCTATGTCAGGGGCAACCTGGGCCTTTCCCGCGAGCGCTTCGACGCGCTGAACCGGGAAGCCCTGATGAAGCAGAAGGAACGCCTCGGCAGCTGTGCCACCCTTCACAACCGGCTGATCCGCTTCCAGATGCTGCTGGAGGCCGCCGGCAAGCCCATCGCCCATGCGCCGGAAATGGAGGAGCTCTACTGGTCCACGCTGCTGGAGCGCATCAGGCCCATGCCCGGCGCGATTGAGACGCTGGGCCGCCTGCGTCTTTCAGGCTATACCATCGGCGTCGGCACCAACATGACCGCCAACTGGCAGTACGCAAAGCTGAAACGCCTGGGGCTGATGGCCTATGTGGACTACATCGTCACCAGCGAGGAGGCCGGCGTGGAAAAGCCGGCGCCGGGGCTGTTTATGCTGTGCGCCGAAAAGGCCGGGTGTTCCCCGGGAGAATGCGCGTTCGTGGGCGACAGCCTGCCGAGCGACGCCCTGGGCGCCCGGGACGCGGGCATGGCCGCCTACTGGTTCAACCAGAGCGCCGACCCCGTGGACGTTCCGGAAGGCGTCACCCGCATCCGGGCGTTCTCCGAGCTTCCCGCATTGCTGGAAACCGTATGATCCCAAAGGAGCCCCGACTATGAAACGAGATCGCCAGACCGTCAACCTTCGCCATGCTGAAATGCTGGCCATGATCCGCGACCGACAGGAAATCCTGGTGGAGGAGCTGGCCCGGGCTTTCGACATCTCCCCGATGACCGTCCGGCGCGACCTGCAAACCCTGGAGGAGCAGGGCAAGATCAGCCGCTTCCACGGCGGCGCGACGGTGGACGTGCGCGCCATCGCCCCGGACGAAAAGGTCCAGGTTGCCCAGTGCCAGCGCCTGATCGCGCGCTGCGCGGCAACCCAGGTGGCCAGCGGCGACACGCTGCTGATCAACGGCAGCAACACGGCGCTGGCGCTGTTGGACCACCTGGAGGGCAAGGCCGCCAGCGTATTCACCAACAACGCCATGATGGTGGGGCACCGCTTTCCCGACGGCGTGGATGTGCAGCTGTCCGGCGGCGTGCTGCGGGGCACGCGCCACATCCTCACCGGCGACCTGGCCCTGCGCAACCTGATGGACGTGCGCGCCGACAAGGCGTTCCTGGGCTGCACAGGCATCTCCCCCGACGGGGAGATCCTCTGCGGCATTCCCTCAGAGCTGGGCATCAACGAGACGATGATTGAGCACGCCGACGCCTACTTCATACTCGCAGACTACACCAAGATCGGCAAGGCCGGCACCTACGCCAGCTTCCACCTGGAGAAAAAGGGCTGCGTGATCACCGACGAGCTGGCCCCCGAAGATGTGCTGACGCGACTGCGCGCCATCGGCATGCAGGTGATACAGGCCCGCGCCGCCGATTACCCGGGAGTGGAGTAGCGGCTCACGCATGAATGCGTGAGCCTGTCGCGAAAAATCTGAGGATTTTCCGCGAGAAGAGAGGGAACGCGGAAATTCGCGCCTGACAACACGAATTTCCTGACTGGCAGGTATTGATTCCCAGTCGGGCGGGCAAGCGCGCCCTTTGTGGGAATCCACATGCACCGGCAAAGCCGGTACATGTGATTGAAATGGGCGGAAATCGTATTGTTTGCGTAATACTCTAACCACATTTGTAATTCATGCGTTGGCCGTGGGGGGTGGAGTAGCGGAGATTGACATTCATCCCCGCATGGCGTATAATGTTCTTGTTATGATTTTTAATAATCAGTCAACCAATATGTAAAGGAGCGACATTCCATGAAGCAGTTTACCTATACCATCAAGGACGCCCTGGGCATCCACGCCCGTCCTGCCGGCCTGTTGGCCAAGAAGGCCAAGAGCTATGCCGACACCACCGTCACCATCACCGCCAACGGCAAGACGGTCAACCTGGGCCAGCTGATGAAGCTGATGGCCCTGGGCGTGAAGCAGGGCTGCGAAGTCACCATCACCTGCGAAGGCGCCAACGAGGAAGAGGCCGCCACCGGCCTGCTGGCCTTCCTGCAGGAGAACCTGTAAGAATATGGATTTTCGCAGGGACGCCGTTTCGGCGTCCCTGCTTGCATATGGGTGAAAACATGAAATACGACGCCATCTTCTTCGACCTGGATGGCACGGTGGTGGACTCGTTGCAGGACATCGCAGACGCCGTGAACCACACCATGCGCCACTTCTCGCTCCCCGAACGCACGCCCGAGGAACTGAAGCCCCACCTGGGCTGGGGCGTCGGCCACCTGATGCGCGCCATACTGCCGGAACATACCGAGGCACAGGTTGAAACGGTCCTCGCCCACTACCGGCCTTACTACGCCCTCCACGCCGGGGACAAGAGCCGCCCCTTCGAAGGGATCCTGCCGATGATGCGGCGCATGAAGGACGCCGGACAGGTGCTGGCGATACTGTCCAACAAGCCTGACGCCGCCGTACAACCCCTGGCTCGACGCTTCTTTGCCGACACGGTCAGCCTGGCCGTGGGCGAGCTGGAGGGCGTGCGCCGCAAGCCCCACCCCGACATGGTCCAGGCCGCCGCCCGGCAGCTGAATGTGCCCCTGGCGCGCTGCCTGTACGTGGGCGATTCCGAGGTTGACATCGACACCGCAAATAACGCGGGCATCGACTGCGCCTGCGTCACCTGGGGCTTCCGCACCCGGGAGCAACTGAAAAAAGCCGGCGCATCGATCATCGTCGATACGCCGGAGGCGCTGGAGGAGTATATCAATTCAGATTTACCGAGCTGTTAGCAGAAATGCAAA
>ONJE01000315.1 GCA_900318045.1 uncultured Eubacteriales bacterium | reverse complement strand
GCCCATGCCGGTGGTGTTCACGGCGCGGAAGTTGGCGAACTGCGCGTCTGTCAGATCGGGATAGTCCGCCCGATCGATGGACATCACAAGATTGTGCATCCTGATCTGTTCAAGATAGGCGCCCTTTTCCGCCAGCGTGATCTTCACCGGGATATCGAACTGCAGGCCGCCGGCCAGCTCCCAGCGATAGCCGGGGGCCTCGTCGATGTCGATCCGTTCGCCCAGGCCCAGCTTGCTCGCCAGATTGTCCCCGTTGATGCCGAGGCTCACCCGGCCATCGGGAAATTCCCTGTCCGGCGGCACGATGCGCAGCACCGCCGCGCCGATGTCCACCTCGCTGAGCTCCGCACATACAGGCACCTGCAGCACATGGCCGTCCACATCCACGTTGACCACGTCGCCGTATTCATAGCCCAGCGCCATCAGTGCCCTGCCGGAGATGCGCATGGGCAGATTGCCGTGCTTCGAGATGTCCCCTATGCCGGTCTCCACCGGCGGGCAGGCATTGCCCTCGGCCCAGCCCACACAGGTCAGGGCCAAGAGGGCTGCCAGCGCCAGCGCGATCAGGCGATAAGGCTTCATCCGTCAATCCTCCTCGGCGATATCGAAGGTGAAGATGGTGGTGAAGTCGTACTTTTCACCGGCGTGCAGCACGCTGTCGATGAACTCGGGGTGGTTGATGGAATCGGGGGCGAACTGGGTCTCCAGGCAGAAACCCTCCCGCTTGCCGTACACGCGGCCCGAGGAGCCGGGGTTGACGCCCTTCAGGGTGTTGCCACAGTACAGCTGCACGGCGGGCATGTCGGTGAACACGTCCATCACGCGGCCGGATTCGGGGTCGGTGACCTCGGCAGCGAAGCGCAGGCCGGCCTCGTAGTCGTTGATGTTGAAGTTGTGGTCGATGCCGCCGCCAAAGCCCAGCTGCTCGTCGCTGTCGGTCAGGGCCAGGCTGTCGCCCACCCGCCTGGGCTCGCGGAAATTGAAGGGCGTGTCGGTCACGTCCCGCTGCTCGCCGGTGGGGATGCAGCGCTCGTCCACCACGGTGAAGGTGTCGCAGTTCATTTCGAAGATGTGGTCTTCAATGTTCTTCCCGCCGGCCTCGCCGTTCAGGTTGAAGTAGGTGTGGTTGGTCAGGTTGCACAGCGTGTCCTTGTCGCTGACGGCCTCGTAGCGGATCAGCAGCTCGTTCTCGTCGGTGAAGGTGTAGGTGACCATCACCTTAAGCTCTCCGGGATAGCCCTCCTCGCCGTCGGGGCTCGTGTACTTCATAATCAGTATGTCCTCGCAGATGCCTTCGATGGGGGTCACGTCCCACAGCTTCACGTTGAAGCCTTCTTTGCCGCCGTGCAGGTGGGTGATGCCCTTCTCGTTCTTCGCCAGGGTCAGCTTCACGCCGTTCAGCTCACATTCGCCGTTTGCGATGCGGTTGCCCACGCGGCCGATCAGCGCGCCCAGGTAGCCCGTGGTGGGGCAGTAGCCCGCCACGTCGTTGTAGCCCAATACCACGTTGCCGATCTTCCCGGTCTTGTCCGGCACGTTGATGGCCCGGATGATGCCGCCGTAGTTCGTGATCTCCACCGACGCGCCGGAGTTGTTGGTCAGCACATACAGATCGGCCTCGCGTCCGTCGGGCAGTTTGCCAAAGCTCTTCTTTACGATGCTCATGGTGATTACTTCCTTTCAAAGCCCGCGGATGCGCCGCGAGGCCCATATTTTCTTATTATAATAATACAACGTTTTAGGCGGAAATTCAAGGGAAAAAGGGGGAAAGATTACTGTTGCACCGAAACGGTGCGAAATATTGACAATACGCACTATATAGCATATAATAGAACTACAGGAGGTGTTATTATGTCCCAGGCTACTTTCAGCGTCCGCATGGATGAAGGCTTGAAGCGCCAGTTTGACGGGCTGTGCCAGGAATTTGGAATGACAGCTTCCACGGCGATCAACGTATTTGCCCGCGCGGTGGTGCGGGAGCGCCGCATTCCCTTCGACATCGTCGCGCCGGAGCCTGAGGTCACCCGGGATAGCGCGATGCGCGCGTTCATGGCGCTGCGCGCCGAGGCCCAGGCTAACGGCGTCAGTGATCTGTCCCCTGATGAAATCAACGAGGAAATCCGGCAGGCCCGCGAGGGGCGGGAGGCATAGGTATGGGTTTTTACGCCGTCATAGATACCAATGTGCTGGTCTCCGCCCTGCTGTCCAGCCGGGAGAATGCCGCAACCGTGCAGGTCATCGCCCGGATGCTGGCGGGAGAGATCACCCCAATCTACAGTGGAGCCATTCTGGCAGAATACCGGGAGGTTTTGAGACGAAAGAAATTCGGCTTTTCTCCAAACATAGTGAATCATCTGCTTGATGCTGTGACCAGATTCGGTCTGCTGGTCGAGCCCACGCCCACCGGCATGATCCTGCCCGACATGAAGGATTTGCCCTTTTATGAGGTCGTGCTCGAAAAGCGCGAGGATGACGCTTATCTGGTTACCGGCAACCTCAGGCACTTTCCCAGGGTGGCTTTTATCGTTACGGCAAGGGAAATGCTGGAAATGCTGGACGGCAAATCTGCTGGGAAATAACAACCGATCATAACGGCGGCTTTCGGGCCGCCGCTGTGTTTGCAGCGGCGAAGCTGTCCTTTGGATAAGGTCATATTCATATCATTTTTTTTTGCGGCAGGCGTTACACGGACACAACGTCGAATTACAAAAGTATTAAGTCAACAGCAGAAGAGAGATAATCGAGGTCATAAGCACAGAGTTTTCTTTTACGTTTAATGGAAGCTCTCTTTGGTTCGGGGAGTTGTTTTAGGGCAGAAAGCGCAAAATGGCGAACCACTGCCAGGTTTTCAGGCGCGTGATCTTTTCTGATGCGGGAATGGTCTTCGTTGAAGGACACATCCAAACTATAATGGAGACCATTCTCAATACCCCAATGCTTTCTCCAGGCATAAGCAAAAGTCTCAACGCTTTTCAGCGAAGTAATCGCATAGCGTATCTCAGAAGATTCGATTTCGCCCACGGTAACATGGGAACGAACTATACCGAAGCCTGCTAATCCTGGCCAGTCTACGGCATTATCCAATCCGGACAAGTCTGAAGACAGATAATAAGTCCTCCTTTCGATTCTACCATGCCCTTTGTCTACTGTTTCGAACGAGGTCATTTCCGGATACCACTGTGGATGTTCCAATGCATCCTTGAAATAGGTATCCGCGTATTCGTAGAGTGTTGGCTGGTTCTCCTTGAGGCTGAGCACATAGTCCCCCTTACCATCAATGATCTTTTTTGTGATTTCCCGCTGGCAACTCATGGCATCAGCAGTAACGATGCACCCGCTGATGTCCAGCAATTCCAGAAGCAGCGGTACTGTTGGTATCTCGTTCGTCTTTTCATCCACACACA
>ONJE01000090.1 GCA_900318045.1 uncultured Eubacteriales bacterium | reverse complement strand
GTCGTCGGTCAACGTGCCCCGGCACGCCTCCCTCCTCCGCCTTGCACTGACGAATTCATTCGGCGCATTCTGTACGAATAATTTATGCACAGTCCCTAATCTCAACCTAAACCTATACAATCCTGCGGCGTCTTTTCCGCCATACCGGCGTTGAAGTCCCTTGTCTTGCCGCCAGCAAGCCTGCGGGCCTTCGCCTTTGTATGACGAAAAATCCGCTCGCATGCTTGCATACATTTAGATTGAGATTAGTATAATATTGTCCTGGTTGACAACTTGCGCCCGTTCGTGTATATTAGTGGTATCAATAATAACGTGGGGGTTGTCTTATGCGCAGACTGTGGGCCTGCTTCCTGGCGGTTGCGCTGCTGGCGGCGTGTTGCGCCGCCCGGGCGTCGGAGGAGATCGACCTATCCGGGCTGTCGCTGACGGAGCTTTACGCCCTGCGCACCCGGCTGGATGAGGCCATCGAGGCCAAGGAGGCCGACGCGGGCGCCGGGTTTTACGAGGACGGCACATACCTGGTGGGCTTCGACCTGCCTGCGGGGGACTATGCCGTGCAGGAGCGGGACAACGCCATGTTCGCCAGCGTCATCGTCCGGACCGGCGAGTCCGTAGACGATCCGCTGATCGTGCATAAACTGGTCAGTGGCCAGGCGGATGTGCACCTTTCGCGCAACACCTGGGTCACCTTTTTCGAAGTGCGCGCATGGCCTTTGGGCACTGAACCTTCGCTGATGGGCGAGGATGGCGCGGTGGGCGAGGGCGCCTACCTGGTGGGCAAACAGTTGCCGGAAGGCTGCTACACCGTGTCCGTGGACGGCAAGGCCCCGCTTTCCAGCTACAGCGTCTACTCGGGCATACTTGGATCGGGACAGGAGACGCTGACCAAGTTCGAGGTGATCCACGGGGATACCGAATTGACGCTGGCCGTCGGCGATTACGTCGAGCTGTCCGGCGCGACGATGACCTATATCCAATGACCTGTTCTGGCGGTGTTCACGCCGCTAATGTGGCAATGGCTGAATTCAATGACCAACTGAGGAAGGACTGACGACCATGAAGCTGCCGGGCTACCATCAGGACCTGCACACGCTGCACGTCAACACCCTGCCCAACCGCGCCTACTATGTGCCCTATTCCCAGGGCGATGTGGCGCGCCGGGACATCCGTACCGAATCGGACCGCTTCACCTCGCTGAACGGTCGGTGGCGCTTCCGCTACTTCGACAGCGTTCTGGACCTGCCGGACGATTATCTGTCGGAAGCGCAGCCGATGCAGTCCATCCCGGTACCCTCGGTGTGGCAGATGCACGGCTACGACCGCAATCAATATACCAACGTGCGCTATCCGATTCCCTTCGATCCGCCCTATGTGCCGGCGAAGAACCCCTGCGGGCTGTACATGCGCCACTTCCGGGTGGAGGATATGCCCGGCACCCGCACGCTGGTGTTCGAGGGTGTGGATTCCTGCTTCTACGTGTGGATCAACGGGAGCTTTGTGGGCTACAGCCAGATATCCCACTCCACCAGCGAATTCGACGTCACCAGCCTGGTGCATCCCGGTGATAACGTGATCGCGGTGCTGGTGCTGAAGTGGTGCGACGGCACGTACCTGGAGGACCAGGACAAGTTCCGCACCTCCGGCATCTTCCGTGACGTGTACCTGCTGCGCCGGGAGCCCCGGCACATTTGGGACTACTTTGTGCGCACCATCCTCAGTCCGGATCTGCGCTCGGCGGACGTGCATGTGGATCTGCAGCTGCGGGGCGAAGCGTCGGAGCAGCACTCTGTCCACTACCGCCTGTACGATCCCCAGGGTGACCCGGTGGCCAGTGGTCGCACCTACGAGCGCTGGTTCGACATCCACCTGGACAATATCGAGCTGTGGAACGCGGAAAATCCGAGCCTGTATACACTGGAGTTGCGCTATGCCGGCGAGTACATCGTTGAATTCGTGGGCATGCGGGAGATCCACATATCCGACCAGGTGGTGTACATCAACGGCCAGAAGGTGAAGTTCCGGGGCGTCAACCGCCACGACAGCGACCCGGTGGTGGGCCCGGCGGTGGACGAAGACCATATGCTGCGAGACTTGGTGCTGATGAAACAGCACAACGTCAACGCCATCCGCACCAGCCACTATCCCAACTCGCCGCTGTTCGCCCGCATGTGCGACCACTACGGCTTCTACCTGATCGGCGAGGCTGACCTGGAGTGCCACGGCGTGGTGTTCAAGGACGGGGAATACAACGAGGCCAACTATAACCTCATCGCCCAGGACGTGGAGTTCTGCGAGGCGATACTGGACCGGGTGCAGCACAGCGTCATCCGGGACAAGAACCGCCCCTGCATCGTGATTTGGTCCATGGGCAACGAATCCGGTATGGGTGCGAACCTGCACGAGGCCCTGCGCTGGACCAAGGAGTATGACCGCACCCGCCTGACCCATTACGAGCGAGCTTCCTTCCCGCCCCCCGGCGAGGAGATCAACCACGACAACCTGGACCTGTACAGCCGCATGTATCCCTCGATCGAGGAGATCGACCGCTACTTCGACGAGCATTGGGTGGACAAGCCCTACGTGCTGTGCGAGTATTCTCATGCCATGGGCAACGGCCCCGGGGATCTGGAGAACTATTTCCAGTGCTTCGAGCGTCACGACGGCCACTGCGGCGGCTTCGTTTGGGAGTGGTGCGACCACGCCGTGGACATGGGCCGCACATCGGACGGCACCCGGAGGTATTTCTACGGCGGCGATTTCGGTGAGCAGCCCAACGACGGCAACTTCTGCGTGGACGGCCTGGTGGGGCCGGACCGCACGCCCCACACCGGCTTGAAGGAGTTCAAGAACGTCAACCGGCCCGCCCGGGTCAGTGAGGTCAATCTTCAGGCAGGGCTGTTCCGCGTGCGCAACATGCTGGACTTCACGCCGCTGAGTGAGCACATAAGGCTCACCTGGGCCGTGCGCCAGGGCGGGGTGGACGTTGCCACCGGCGAGGTGCCCGAGGCGCTTCTGAACATACCGCCCCATGGAGAGGGCGAGATCCAGCTGGAGCTGCCCAAGCTCAAGAGGGCACCTTTTGCGGTGTACTTTGAGATGCGCCAGCGCTATGACCGCCCCCTCGTGCCCGCGGGACACCTGCTGGGACGGGAGCAGATCGGCCGCCAGAAGTATGAACAGCCCGCGCGGCCGGAGGGCGTGCTGGGCATGGACGTGCTGGACCAGGACAGGGATATCTGCCTGCGGGGTGAGAACTTCCGCTATGTGTTCAACAAGCAAATTGGTTGCTTCCGGGTGATGAACTACGATCAGCTGCACCTGCTGGAGGCCCCCATCGAATTCAACATTTGGCGCGCGCCCACCGACAACGACATGTATCTGAAGCAGCAGTGGAAGCGCTACGGCTATGACCGCGCCGTTACCCGGGTGTACGATGTGCAGCTGGAGGCAGGGGATGACGCCGTAATCACCGTGAAGTTCAGCATCGGCGCGGTGAGTTTGCCCAACATCGCCGAGGGTACAGCGGTATGGCGCGTGCGCATGAACGGCAGGATCGAGGCCAGCATCCACATCCGCCTGCGCCCCGACGGCCCCGCGCTGCCCCGTTTCGGCCTGCGCCTGAGGATGCCCTCGGAGATCGAACAGGTGAAATACTTTGGCTACGGTCCCTATGAATCCTACAAGGACAAGCATCGCGCCTGCGTAAAGCACCTCTACGAGGACACCGTGACCGCCATGCATGTGGACTACATTCGCCCCCAGGAGAATGGCAGTCGCTGGAACTGCGACTACGTGGCCCTGCGGGGACCGATGGGCGGCCTGGACGTCACCGGCGAAGAGTTCAGCTTCAACGTCTCCCACTATACCCAGGAGGAGCTGGAATCCAAGGCCCACAACTTCGAGCTGCAGCCCAGTGGCGACACCATTTTCTGTCTGGACTACCGGCAGAACGGCATCGGCTCCAACAGCTGCGGCCCTGAGCTGAATGCCCGCTATGCCATGCCCCACGAATTTACCTTCGATTTCGCATTGCAGCCAAGGTCAGTGGATGAGGAGTAGGCTTTAGTGGGGGCAAATCACTAATCACTAGCCGCTAGCCACTCAACTTCTGATTTGTCGCCCCAGTGACAAATCAGAAGTTCTGACTCCAAACAAAAAGATCCTTCGCTACGCTGAGAATGACACATGACGCTTCATTGTCATCCTGAGCGAAGCGAAGGATCTTCTGTCTATGCTTATCCCGCTGTCGGGGCCTCGGGGATCAGGGCTTTTTCAATGGGCTCGGGCTGCGCCTTGCGACCCTTGGGCTCGGGCAGGGCTTCCTTGGCCTCGGCGTAGATCAGCCGGGGCTTTTCGCCGTCCAGCACGGCTTCCTTGGTGATGACGCACTTCTTCACGCCTTCCAGGGAGGGAAGCTCGTACATCGTGTCCACCATGACGCCCTCGATGATGGCGCGCAGGCCGCGGGCACCGCTCTTGCGGCCCAGGGCCTGCTGGGCAATGGCCCGCAGGGCATCGGGGGTGAACTCCAGCTCCACGTCGTCGAAGCTCAGCAGTTTGGCGTACTGGCGCACCAGGGCGTTCTTGGGCTCGGTGAGGATCTTCACCAAAGCCTCCTCGTCCAGGCTGTTCAGCGTCACCAGCACCGGCAGGCGACCGATGAACTCGGGGATCAGGCCGAACTTCAGCAGGTCCTCGGGCCGCACCTGGGACATGATCTCGGCGTCGGTCTGGTCGTGCTTGCCCTTGACCTCGGCACCGAAGCCCATCACCTTCTTGCCGATGCGGCTCTCGACGATCTTCTCGATGCCGTCAAACGCGCCGCCGCAGATAAACAGTATGTTGCTGGTGTCGATCTGTATGAACTCCTGCAGGGGATGCTTGCGGCCACCCTGCGGGGGAACGGAGGCGATGGTGCCCTCCAATATCTTCAACAGCGCCTGCTGCACGCCTTCACCGCTGACATCGCGGGTGATGGAGGGGTTCTCGCTCTTGCGGGCGATCTTGTCGATTTCGTCAATGTAGATGATGCCCCGCTGGGCCAGCTCCACGTCAAAGTCGGCGTTCTGGATCAGCCTGAGCAGGATGTTCTCCACGTCCTCGCCTACATAGCCGGCTTCGGTCAGGCTCGTGGCGTCGCCGATGGCAAAGGGCACGTTCAGGATCTTAGCCAGGGTCTGTGCCAGGTAGGTCTTGCCGCAGCCGGTGGGCCCCAGCATGACGATGTTGGATTTTTGCAGCTCCACATCGCTCTTCTTGTTGCCCATGCAACGGATGCGCTTGTAGTGGTTGTACACGGCCACGGACAGGGCCTTCTTGGCGGCATCCTGGCCTACCACGTACTGGTCGAGAATCTCCTTGATCTCCCGGGGCTTCTTGATCTCGGGCTCGCCGGACACGCCGATGGATTCGACATCGTCTGACACGATCTCATTGCACAGCAGCACGCACTCGTTGCAGATGTAGGTGTTGTTGGGGCCGGAGATCATGCGGCGCACGTGATCCTGGGTCTTGCCGCAGAAGGAGCAGCGCACCTGCTTCTTGAAGGAATCCTTGTTGTTTGCCATGGGCTTACCTCCTGGGGGCGATGATCTCGTCGATCAGGCCGTAGTCCTTCGCCTGCTCGGCGGTCATGAAGTGATCGCGGTCAGTGTCCTTTTCGATGGTCTTCAGCGGCTTGCCGGTGTTCTGCGCCAGCAGCTCGTTCATGGTCTTTTTGATGCGCAGGATCTGCTCGGCGTGGATCTGGATGTCCGTAGCCTGGCCCCGGGCGCCGCCCAGGGGCTGGTGGATCATGATCTCGGCGTGGGGCAGGGCCTTGCGCTTGCCCTTCGCGCCCGCCGCCAGCAGGAAAGCGCCCATAGAGGCGGCCATGCCGATGCACAGCGTGGAGACCTCGCACTTCAGATAGCGCATGGTGTCGTAGATGGCCATGCCCGCGGAAACCGAGCCGCCGGGACTGTTGATGTACAGCATGATGTCGGCGTCCGGGTCCTCCATCTCCAGGAAGAGCATCTGGGCGACAATGCTGTTGGCCACGTCGTCGTCGATCTCGCCGCCCAGGAAGATGATGCGATCCTTCAGCAGGCGGGAATAGATGTCATAGGACCGTTCGCCACGGTTCGTCTGTTCGACGACATAGGGTATCAGGTTCATGGGCGACCCCCCTTTGAGTGTAATGAAAAATGAAGAAAGGGAAAGGACGAGAGATCCTCCGCGCTTTTTCCGCTACTAATTAAGTATGTTGCGGGGACTGCGGATTATACGACGCCCATTCCCCATTGCTTATGGGCACCTCTAAAATGCCCATTACCGTCGGACGGCTGAATTTCAGCCATCATTCATCCCGCCAGGCGGCACGATGGTTTTTTAGAGGAACCCTTATGCGGCGTTCGCCTTCAGGAAGTCGATGGTTTTGCGCACGGCTGCGGCCTCGGCGAAGTATTCGCGATCGGAATCGGACAGATTCTCCTTGAACTTCTCCACTTCCATTTTGCTCTGCTCGGCGTACTTCGCGATTTCGGCGTCAATCTCCTCGTCGGTGGCCTCGATGTTCTCAGCCTTCTTCACGGCCTCAAGCACCAGCTGGCTCAGCACGCGCTCCTCGGCCTGGGGCTTGTACATATCACGCAGCTGCTCCCGGGTCTGGCCGGTGTACTTCAGGTAGTCGTCCAGCTTCATGCCCTGGTACATCATGCGCATCTCCATGTCGCGGAGCATGTTGTCGATCTGATCCTCGATCATGGCGTCGGGGATATCCACCTTGGCGTTTTCGCACACGGTCTCGATGACCTCGTTCTCGAAGGCGGCCTCGCCACGTTCGTCGGCGGCTTTTTCCAGCCGCTCGCGAATCTCGGCCTTATACTCGTCCACGGTGTTGGCGGTCTCAGAGACTTCGGTCACGAAGTCGTCATCCAGCACGGGCAGCTCCTTCTCGCGGATGCCGTTGACCTTCACCTTGAATACCACGGGCTTGCCCGCCAGGTTCTCGGCGTGATACTGCTCGGGGAAGGTGACGTTCACGTCCAGCTCGTCGCCCACCTTCGCGCCCACCAGCTGATCCTCGAAGCCGGGGATGAAGCTGCCGGAGCCCAGAATGAGCTCGTGGTTCTGGGCGGTGCCGCCGTCGAACTGCTCGTCGCCGTCAAAGCCGGCGTAGTCGATGTTCACCTGGTCGTCCAGCTTGGCGGGGCGGTCGGTGATCTCCACCCAGCGGGCGGAGCGCTCGCGGGCACGCTCGATCTCGGCGTTCACGTCGTCATCAGTGACCTCGTCCACGGTCTTGACGAGGCCCAGGTTCTTGTACTGACCCAGCTCCACGTCGGGGCGCACGAACACCTCGACGGTGAACTTCAGCTCCTTGCCGCGGCCGATCTGCTCCACGTCGATCTCGGGGCGGTCCACCACGTGCACGTCGTGCTCCTTCAGGGCGGCCTGGTAGATTTCGGGGAAGATGGCGTCCAGCGCGTCCTCATAGAACACGCCCTCGCCGTAGTGGTTCTCGATTACCCGCATAGGGGCCTTGCCCTTGCGGAAGCCGGGGATGTTGATGCGGCCCTTCAGTTTGTTGTAAGCCTTTTTCAGGCCCTCGTCAAACTTCTCGGGCGCGACGATGAAGCCCAGTTTAACCTTATTGGAAGACAGCTTTTCAAAAGTGGTGGCCATGGAAAACCCTCCTGATCTTTTACTGTGACATAATTATCCATAATGCAAAGTTCAGTTTAGCACAGGGGGCGGGGGTTTGCAACACGGATAGGTAAATTCCACTTTAGAAAATAGGGAATGGACGCGATTGTCGCAGAACACACAAAAAAGCCCCGACGGCTGTTGCCGACAGGGCTGAGATTACCGGGGCAATGGGGACCAAAGGAAATACCGCACAATTGGGCGTTGGTATGGCAAGGTGATTTTTTTCAGGCTGCGGATGGCTGAAAGTCATCCGTCAGGCTGCCAGCCATATTGTGCGGTATTCCCCTATGGCAATGCACAGATAATTGGCTGTACGAAGGATCGGGGTTTGTGTTGACAATTACGATTCTTTACTTTTATAATAGATTCGTCCACTTTCAGAACGGTATTTACGTTTCATTCCCGTTTGTTATCGGGGGAAAGGAATCACCCATGGGCAATTACCGCAATTTCAGACTGGTCGCCTACTTCGTGGCCCAGGCTACGGCGCACATCACCCGGGAGGAATTGGAAAAACAACTTGCTTTCTTTGAAAAATACCTGCGCCTGGACAAGGTGTAC
>ONJE01000089.1 GCA_900318045.1 uncultured Eubacteriales bacterium | reverse complement strand
ATACCGGCGTTGAAGTCCCTTGACTTGCCGCCAGCAAGCCTGCGGGCCTTCGCCTTGGTATGACGAAAAATCCGCTCGCATGCTTGCATACATTTAGATCGAGATTAGTATAAGGCCGCAATTGTACGCGGGCAAACCTCCGCTGAAAATACATTATATCCCATTTATGTCAAAATTGCAATATGGATGTCCAATTATCGTCATTTTTAATGTTCGCTTATTGCAATTCGGAACCAGGGCGTGTATACTATATATGCGCTATGCGCATGGAGGTAGTCTATGGCCATTCGCGATTTGATGAACAATTATTTCTACGGCAAGCAGGGCAAGGGCGATTACACCGTGGCGGATATGCCCCAGAACCGCTTCGCGCTGTTCGGCGAGGTGCTGAAGGTGCGCTGGAGCGGGCTGTTCGGCGTAAACCTGCTGTACATGATCGCATGGATCCCCGCAATCATATGGACATTCCTGAACCTGATTGCGCTGTACAACCTGTTGCAGGCCGACCCGGGGACGTCGCCGGGGGACGTAGCGGGCCTTTTGAACACCTGGCTGATGATACTGGCCCCCTGCATTGCCATCACGGGCCCCTTCAACGCGGGCGTGACCTACGTGCTGCGCAACTGGGCCAGGGACGAGCACAGCTTCGTTCTCAGCGACTTCAAGGACGCTGTGAAGGCCAACTGGAAGCAGGCGCTGGTGATCTCCTGCATCGACGGCATAATGCCCTTCCTGGTAGTGACCTGCTGGCGCTTCTACGGCAATATGCTGGCCCAAAGCCTGATCTTCATGCTGCCCGCCGCCCTGGTGCTGCTGGTGGGCGTGCTATGGACGCTGGCGAGCATGCTGGCCTACCCAATGCTGATCACCTACGAGCTGAAGACCATCGACGTGATCCGCAATTCCCTGTTGATGACCGTGGCAAAGCTGCCGCGCTCGGTGCTGATCAAGCTGGCCACGCTCATCGTGCCTGCATTGGCCTACGGGCTGATGGTGCTGATACCAAATATCCAGATGCAGGTGCTGATGGTGGTTTCACTGCTGTACCTGACCTTCATGGTTGCCTTCAACAAGCTGATCACCGTTTCCTATGCCAACGCTCTGTTTGAAACCTACCTGAACCCGAGGATCAAGGGCGCCCGCACCAACATCGGCCTGCGTCCGGAGAACTGGGACGACGTGACCTACATCCCCGAGGATGACGAGAAATAATACACTTGAGAGGGAGTAATTGATCCATGAAGAGAGCGCTTGCAATCCTGCTCGCGGTCATGCTGCTCATGACCTGCGCCCTGGCGGAGCCCGCCACTTCAACGACCGACGCCCCCGAAGCTGTGGAAACCACCGGCGCGGGCAAACACGAGATACTCAGGTATGAGATCAAGGCCTACCTGGGCAGCATGGAATATTCGTACCAGCTGCCGCTGTGCTTCGTGGACGGCGTGAACGACCTGCCCTGGATCGACCTGGAGGACTTTTGTGCCTTCATGAATGCCTTCGAGCAGCAATACTTCGAGGACGCGAACTACAGCCTGACCTACGAGGCTGAGGATGAGCAGGTTTGGCTGACCCGGGAAACGGAATACTTCATGAATGTGGATTTCGGGAACAACACCATATTCTTCAACGATTACGACGCCTTCCTGCATGACAGCAGCACCAACGCCCTTGTGGACCTGGTCAGCGCCAGCGGCTACGACGAGGAAGGCCGGGGCGAGCTGTTTGAACATATCGACACCGGCAGCTATGACCGCTACGGCGACAGCATACTGTTGCGGCTTAACGATTATGGTATACAGCTGATCCATCAGGACAACTACTACCTGGTGCCTGCCCAGACCCTCAGCGACTTCGTGTTTGCCGTGGGCACGGGCCTGAACCTGATGTACAACGGCGACGAGGTGTTCTGCGCCAATGCCGATTGCCTGGGCTGCGTGGATGACCAAACCACGCCCCTGACCGAGCTCGGCGAGCGCTACTACTCCGGCAAGACCGGCGAGCGCAGCGAAGCGCTGGCCACCTACGGCTACAACGAGCTCTGCCTGATGCTGGACAAGCTGTACGGTTTGAAGGAGATTCACGACATCACCAGCTTCGACCAACTGTTCACCCAGCTGGCTTACAAGGACGACCTGTTGTCCACCGATCCCCATACGGCCGACGTCAAGCTGTACGAATTCATCGACCTGCACCTGGACGACATCCACAGTAACTTTTCCGGCTATTCCTACCTGACAGGCGCAAAGGCGACGGAGGGCCGCTTCGGCATGATGGGCCGCAGACTGAACAGCAGCTACTCGCTTTTCGAGAGCGCCCGTGCAAAGTACTATCCCGACGGACCCGCGGGCTATGAGGAGGTCGGCAACACGGCCTACATCACCTTCGACAACTTCCACAACAGCACCCCCTCGACGTACTATACGTGCATAGAGAACAACGAGGATCTGCCAAACGACACCATCGGTCTGATCATCTATGCCCACAATAAGATCTACCGCAAGGACAGCCCCATCGAAAACGTGGTATTCGACCTGAGTTGCAACAGGGGCGGCTCCCTGAATTCGGCGGCGTTTGTGCTGGGCTGGGTACTGGGCGAAGCCCCGGTTTCCCTGAAGGACACCTTCTCCGGCGCGATGAGCACCACCATCTATCACGTGGATACCAACCTGGACCGGGAATTCAACCGCGGCGACCAGGTAGACGACAAGAAAATCTACTGCCTGATCTCCCCGTGCAGCTTCTCCTGCGGCAACTTTGTGCCTGCGACATTCAAATCCACCGGCCAGGCAACCCTGCTGGGGCGTACCTCCGGCGGCGGCAGCTGTTTGGTGCAGAATATGTCCACCGCCTGGGGCACCTACTTTGAAATCTCCGGGCCCCAACGCATGTCGCTGATGAAAAACGGCGCATACTACGACATCGACCAGGGTGTGGAACCCGATTTCATCATCAACAACATCAACAACTTCTACGACCGCGAGGCGCTCACGAATTACATCAACGGTCTGTTCTGATGGCATTCAATCAAACCCAATACAGGGTGTGTTCTTATATCAGGACACACCCTGTAGTGCACCTCTGAAAACGAACGCGTCGCCCGACGAGATGAATTTCAGACCGATTTGGCTTGTAAATGACGCAGGCTGCCTGGCGGGCAGTCAAGTTTTTTTCAGGACGAAGATGGCTGAGATTCAGCCGTCTGGCGGCGATGAGCGTTTTCAGAGGTGCCCTGTATATCGTTGACGAGGTGCTTTACCATGCCGAACCCTGAACTGCTCTGCCCCGCCGGGGACATGGAATGCCTGCGCACGGCGATGCGTTTCGGCGCGGACGCAGTGTACGTGGGCGGGCCACAATTACAGCTGCGCTCCCAGAACGCAGGCTTTTCGATGGAGGACCTGGCCGTGGCCACGAAGGAAGCCCACGCCCTGGGGCACAGGCTGTACGTGACCGTCAACGCCTTCCCCACCAACGCCGAGCTGGAGGCACTGGGCGACTATGCCCAGGGTCTGTTTGCGCTGGGCGTGGACGCCGCCATCGTAGCAGACCTGGGGGCGGTGGCCGTCATGCGCAGGGCTGCGCCGGGGCTGGCCATCCACATCAGCACCCAGGCCAACTGCCTGAACTGGGCCGCCGCCACCGCTTGGTACGAGTTGGGGGCCAGCCGGGTGGTGCTGGGCCGGGAGATGACCCTGACGCAGATCGGTGAACTGCGGGCTAAGACCCCCGCCGCCCTCGAACTGGAAGCCTTTGTGCACGGCGCGATGTGTATGGCCTGGTCAGGTCGGTGCATGATCAGCGCCTACCTGACCGGTCGCAGTGCCAACCGGGGCGCATGCACCCAGTCCTGCCGCTGGCGCTATCATCTTGTAGAGGAAAAGCGCCCCGGCGAATTCTTCCCCGTGGAGGAGGACGACCGGGGCACCACCATCCTCAGCTCCCACGACCTGAACTGCCTGGACTTTATCGACCAAATCGCCGATGCCGGCGTCACGTCCTTCAAGATCGAAGGGCGAATGAAGTCGCCCTACTATGTGGCCACCGTGACCAACGCCTACCGCCAGCGTTTGGATGGTCTGAACGGCGCACCCGCCACCGCAGAGGCGCTGGCACTGTTGCAACGTGAGTTGAATGCCGTCAGCCATCGTTCCTACGCCAGCGGCTTCTATTTCGGCGAAATGAAGCGCCACGCGCCGGATGACGGCGTCTACCACCAGGATTGCGTGTTCGTGGGCGTGGTGAAGGAGCGTCTGGAGGGCAGGCGCGTGCGGGTGGAGCTGCGCAACCGCATCCGCCGGGGCGATGTGCTGGAGGTGCTCTCCCCCGGGAGCCTGGGGTACACGCTGGTCGCTGAAAACCTGGCTACCCCCGATGGGAGCTGCGTGGAGCAGGTGGTTGAGCCCATGACCCTCTTCGACATGGATGCCCCGGACGGCCTCGAGCGCGGCGACATGCTCCGAAAGCGCCTTTCGCAGTGACGCCGGGCAGCGAAAGCGGCGGCTGTATTTCGTATAAAAATCTGACATTTGGGTTCAAACCCCCTCGATTTGTTGCCTTTTCCCCAGCGCCATGTTATAATAGGAACACTATTTACACATTCACTTCGGAACGGAGGTATGCGGTTTGGACACAAACGATCGTGAAAACGACAGGCCCATGCGCATCGACAAGGACGCTCAGATCAACGTCGTCCTGAACAACCCCGCCGCCACAAACGGCGTGATCGACCTGGGGCGGATCATAGAGAATTTCAAACAGAAAAAGCGGATCTACGCATGGGTGACTCTGCTGTGCTTTGCAGCGGGCATATGCGTTCCAATGCTGTGGTACCAGCTCAACGAGTCGCCCTCCTCGGTGACTTCCGTGGTTACCCTGGAATATGAAATTCCCAATCCCCTGCTCGATCCGATGAGCAATCCCGATTACAGCCCGTCCCTGTTGGAGGACGACAGCATACCACGGTATGTGATGGTCCCGAATCTCACCGCGCCGGACGGCAGCGAGCTCGACCTTGGAAAGATCACCTCCTCCTACGTGCTGAAGAAGGCCCTTGACGGGATGAACCTTTCGAGGCCCGTATCGCTGTCCAACCTGGCCAACAGTATCCGCATCGAAAGGATACTTTCCCAGGAGAGCAAGCGCATGCAGGAAATTGCTTCCGGCATGATCCAGGAGAAGTCCACATCCACCTATACCCAGATCCAGAAGGTTCATCTGACCTATGAGAACCGGTTCGTGGTCACGCTCACCAACGGCTTTGCCAAGGGCAGCTCCCGGGACAAGCGCAGACTGCCCAACAACGAATTGCGCATGCTCCTCGACCGAATCCTGACCGCCTACAACGATTACCTCGTGGACACCTACGCCGACCGGACCCTGCCCGAAGACGCGTTCTCCGTCATCGACAGCCAGACCGGGGACCTGTCCGAGAGCCTGGACATGCTGTGCGTCGCCGCCGACAACCTCTGCGACTATTGCAGCGACAGGCCGGATAAGGTCAGGGCCTACCGGTCCTGGCAGACGGGCAACACCCTCGACGACCTGTCGGCACACATGGAGCAGCTGAGAAACAACGATGTGGACTACCTCTACGCCAGCGTGCTGAACAACAACGTTTCCCGGGACCCTGCCGCAACACGGATGAGCTTCCAGTATAAGCTGCGCAACGCCCAGGTCCGACTGGACCAGGTGAACGAGGATATTGAAAACACGCAGCGCGTACTGGACAGCTACAAGAATGATGAAATCTACATCACCATGCAGGACAGTGGCGACACCAAAACCACCACCTCGGCGACGGATAATTACAACAACCTGGTGCTCCAGCAGGCGGAAAACTACAGCGAAGCCGAGAAGCTGAGCGCCGACATTGCCAACCTGAAGGACAGAATCGCCCTGCTGGATACCGACACCGCCGCCGATATCCAGCCCTACAACGAAGAACTGGAGCGGGTGATCGAGCGCTGCAAGGATTGCTATTCCCGGGTCAAAGCCCAAATGCAGGAGATTCAGCGCAGTCCCTTCTTCACCACCTACCTCCAGCATTCCACGACGTCGGTATCGAGCAAGAGCTTCATCTCAGGGGCGGGTAAGAAGATGGTTCTCGGCGGGGTCGCCGGCCTGTTCATCGGCCTGGGCCTTTGGTTCATCGCCGCGCTTGCGCCGGAATACCGCTCCGGAAAGAAGCAAACCCGCGACGCAGAGGAGGTGGCTGAACAATGACCAGGAATAAGACCCACTGGCTGCGCAACAGCGTCATCATCCTACTGCTCTTCGCCATCGCGGGCTTTGCCATGACCTGCGTGAAGTTCAAGAGGAATCCCGGCCCCACCGTCGCCACCGCGGGCATCGAATTCACGTTTGAGGATGCTCCGGACGGCATCGCGCCCAACGGCACGCCCTTTAACATCTCCGACATCGTCTCGGACGAGGTGTTGTCCAGCGCCTTGCAGTCGTGTGGCCTGGAGGGAACCTACAGCGTCGACCAGCTGCGGCAGTGTCTCGTCGCCCGGGGTGTCTACCCGGCAAACATGGTAAGCCGGGTCAAGAGCTATATATCTCTGCTGGACGCTTCGACCAGCCATATCGCCCGCATCAACGACTTCCATGCGACCACCTACAACATCGAGCTCTACAACAGCTTTGACAGCGCCATCCCCAAAGAGCAGCTGTTGTCCCTGATGAAGGCCATCGTGTCCGCCTACAAGGATTATTTCGCCAGGGTGTACGCCAACGGCCTGCGCCGCGACGACCTTACGGCCGCGTTGTCGGGCTATGACTACCTCCAGCAGGCGGACGTGGTCGAGGCCTACTTCGCGTCAATGGCCGATTATGCCCGGGAGATGTACGCCCGACGCCCCGCCTTCCGGTATGAAGGCGCCGCCTTCAGCGACATCAGCGTCCGCCTGGACAGCCTGGTCGACGGCGAGATTTCCCGTCTGAGGGCGAACCTGACACTGGATGCCCTGTCCCGCGACCCCGAGCGTCTGAAGGCCCACTATGCGTTTGAGATCGACGAGATGGAAAACCGGCAGAAGAGCCTGCAGGTGATGCTGGAACAGCTGGACAAGCTGATCGAGCGCTACGAAAAGAACAGCACCGTCTATGTGAGCAGCGGCGCGAACATGACACGCATCGACAGCAATACCAACGAGACCTACGATACGCTGATCCGCCTCCACACGTCCGTCGCAGAGAAGCTCACCGCGATCACCGCGCGTTGCGCCATCTACCGTCAGCGGATGGAAGACCTGCAGGCCGGTGACCAGGCTTTCTTCGACGAGATGCTGGCAGAGCCCGCTCCCAAGGCCGGTCTGACAGAGGCTCAGGCCAGCGTTGTGGCGCAAAGCATCTCGGCGATCGTGGACAAGGGCAACGCCTGTATCGATGATTTCGAGGCCATGTTGAAGCGCGTCAACGAGGAGGAGATCAACGACGCGACCGTCGCCATAACCGGTTTCGGAGCCCGTTCGCCCAAGCTCTTCTCCAGCGACTTCAACGACCTGGCCATCCGAACCGTTGCTCCCTTCTGCGCCATCGGCTTCATGCTCTGCATGGTGTTGATCATCATAAGCCGTGTGCGCGAAGCGAAGCGCTCCCATTAGGGAGATACCTCGCAGGCTTACCGGGGTTCGAGCGCCTGGAAACCAGTCCAGTGGACAGCATGGACGCTTTGCTGGACACCCTGCGGGTGTTGCAGCAAGAACGGGCTGACAAGCCCCGGAGGTAAGTCAAGGAATATGCAGATTGCAGCCGGCGGAAAAGGCACCGCCAGGCGTGCCGCCGTATTGTGCGATTGGTTTAGCGAAAAACGCCCCGCTGCGCCACATGTGGCGCAACGGGGCGTTTCCCGCTTCCCTGCTGCTTCCAAAATCGTCTGACCCCCAACCGGCGCAGCGCTCTGACGCTACACCGACCGGGAGTCAGTAGTTTTTATGATTCGGTTTTTCCTGATGGTTTTATATTATCAGACAATTATGAACCAAGCGTGAACTCAGGAGGGTAAATATCAGGCGTTTCGTAGCTATTCAGTCAGGTAACTTCTGATTGATCGAGGCGTTAGCGGAATCGCCAAGGGTAGATCAAAGTGAACAGGGACATCGAGCGCCTGGAAATCTGTCCAGTGGACAGATTTCAGCGAGATGGGGCCGGCAGGTCCGAAGAACAGGGAACAGGAATAGCGGCTGACGCGACCCGTAACAACGCTAACTTGCCAGGGGTATCGGGGGCGGAGCGCCCCGATTTTTAATCGTACGCGGCGGCATGTACGCCGCGGGCG
>ONJE01000087.1 GCA_900318045.1 uncultured Eubacteriales bacterium | reverse complement strand
ACGCCGCCGCGTACGATTAAGATCGGGGCGCTCCGCCCCCGATACCCCCGGCAAGTTAGCCCAAATGCCTCCCCTGAAAGGGGAGGTGGCGCGCAGCGCCGGAGGGGGTTCTCTCAGCTCGACAAATCAGAATTTGCACCTGTCTCCCATATGCTTCACCAAATACCCCCATATCTCCTCCGCCGGGGCGTTGCCCTGGCCGTCGGGCAGCAGGAAGGCACGGGCGGCGTTGACGTACAGGTAGATGCAGCCCTTCACCCGGAAGGCGGCCTGGACCTCCTTCCAGGGTACATGCACGGCGGCCTCGGCCTTCTGGCTGTTGGTCACATGTACCCCGTCGGCGTTCAGCACCACGGTGTAGACCCGATGGGGCCTGTCCAGAGCGTAGCGGGCCACCTGCATGTTTACGGTGGAAAAGAAGCTGCCAAAGTACACCAGCGGCAGGCCCAGGCCCACCGCCAGCAGCACCGCGGCAATCATGCCCGACTGCGGCTTTCGGGAGACCAGCGCCACCGCGGCAAAGGCGATCAGGATCAGCGCGAACACCACCGGGCGCACCCACCGCTTGCGCAGCTTCAGGGTATCAAAATACGAAAAGCGCCGGAAGGTCTTTGCGTCCAGCCTGACGGGGATGGTGTATTCCGTTCGGTTCATGAATGGGTCGCCTCCTGTCGTTCATCGGCGCCGTGGGCGCTGCCGACGGCCTGGACGGCGTAGTCCCGGGGACTGATGCCGTAGGCCTGGCGGAAGGCGCGGTAAAACGCGCTGTAATCGGAAAAGCCGCACTCGGCGCAGGCCTGCTGCATCGGCGCGCCCCGGCGGATCTGCCGGCGCACGGCCTCCAGCCGGTGGCGTCGGATGCATTCGCCGGGGGTCATGCCCACCTGGCGCTTGAACTGGCGGGTGAGGGTGTTTTTGTCCATGAAGAACCGCTCGGCCAGGGCGCCGACGGTGAGATCCCGGTCCGGCAGGTTGGCCACGATGTGCTCGTATACCCGCATGATCTCCCGATAGCGCTGTTCGGCCTTATGGGGCGCGATGTCCGTCCGGCTGGCTATGCTGCGGCTGCAATAGATCAGCAGCTGGGCGATGATGCTCCGGGCAAGGGCGCTGCTGTCGGCGTCGGGCCGGGCGTCCTCCCGGTGCAGGGCAAACAACAGCTGCCGGAACATCGCGGCGGTTTCGTCGTCGGGCTGGATCAGGTTGCGTCCGGTCATGTCGCCCCACAGCACGTAGTGCAGCTGGGGCAGCGCGTCGGTGATGGAGCGCACGTATTCCGTGCTGATCCACAGCACGAAGCGGTCGATGCTGCGCGTGGGCCCGGCCACGTCGGGCCGGTGCATCTGGCCCGGGGCGACCAGCACCACATTGCCGGGAGACAGGCTGTAGCGCATGCCCTCCACAATGTCGTCGATGCGGTCGTCCAGCAGGAGGAACAGCTCGAAAAAATCGTGCTGGTGGGGTGGGCAGGAGCAGCAGGCGGGGTTGTTGTAGTGAAAAACTTCAAAATCCTCCCGCCGCATCACCTGCCGCTGGTCGAAGGGGTTGAGCAGCATGTGGGCCATGGGTTCGCCTCCCGGATTTTAAGCTGGTTGGGTCTTTTCGTAAACAGTATACTATGATTTGATGTTTTTTGCAATGTAAATACACGTAAAAACCATTTACTTTTTCTCCAAAATGTGATTGAATATATACGTAAACTGCGCGGTATGCGCGAAAGATTAAAGGAGGAATACCCCAATGAAAAAGCTGTTTAGCATCGCACTGGTTCTGGTCATGCTGCTGAGCTGCGCCTCTGCGCTGGCCGAGGTCACCCTGACCTACGCGGAAGTGAACCCCGTCGAAGGCACCGTCGTCGGCGACGTGGCCCTGGCCTTCAAGTCCAAGCTGGAAGAGCTGTCCGGCGGCGAGGTCCTGGTTGACATCCAGGCCAGCGGCGTCATGGGCGACGAGAAGACCGTCCTGGCCAACATCCTGGGCGGCGACACCTCCGTGGATATCGTCCGCATTTCCGCCTTCGCGCTGAACCAGTACGGCGCCAAGAAGAGCGTCTTCCTGACCCTGCCCTATGTGTTCACCAGCGAGGATCATTACTGGAATTTCGTCGCCAGCGACCTGGCCAAGGATTTCCTGGCCGAGCCCAAAGAGGTCGGCCTGCCCTTCAACGGCCTGGCTTACGGCGAAGAGGGCTTCCGTCACTTCTTCCTGAAGAAAGAAGCCCATACCATCGAGGACCTGAAGGGCTTGAAGATCCGCGTGTCTGACGACCCGATCATGACCGGCATGGTCTCCGGCCTGGGCGCCGCCGCCACCACCGTGTCCTTCGGCGAGCTGTACAGCGCGCTGCAGACCGGCGTTGTCGATGCCGCCGAGCAGCCCATCACCAACTACCTGTCCAACTCCTTCCAGGAGGTTGCTCCCTACCTGCTGAAGGACGGCCACACCCTGGGCACCATCGAGCTGATCGCCACCGACGCCGCCCTGGAGAAGCTGACCGACGAGCAGAAGGCCATGGTGCAGGAAGCCGCCGATTATGCCATGCAGGTTTGCAAGGAGTCCGTCACCACGAAGCAGGAAGAGGCCGAGAAGACCCTGATCGAGGGCGGCGCCACTGTGATCGAGGTCGAGGACAAGACCCCCTGGGCCGAGGCCACCAAGGATGTGCTGACTGCCAACATCGCCGGCATGGAGGACATCTACGAGCAGATCATGGCTCTGCAGTAATTTCCATATCGATTTGACCTGAGCGACATCAACCCACCGGGGGCGCAGGGATTGACCCCTGCGCCCCCGGTTTTTCCCTTTTCAAAATCTCTGAAGAGGAGGCTTTGTGAATGCCTGCTTTTTTCCAGACGCTGGAAAAGGTCCGGCCCTTCTATGACTGGGCCTACAAGATAATGCTGTTTATCTGCAAGCTGCTGCTGATCGCGGATATTATTATCACCGCGTGGACCGTGGCGGGGCGCTATATTCCATTTATCACCGATCCCCACTGGTCGGAGGAGATCATACTGACCTTCATGGTGTACATGGCGGTGCTCTCGGCCACGCTGGCCATCCGCAAGCGCAGCCACATCCGCATGACCGCCTTCGACAAATACCTGCCCCGAAAGGTGCTGCTTGTGCTGGACCTGCTGGCCGACATTGCCGTGCTGATCCTGGGCGTGATCCTGCTGGTGCAGGGCGCGAAGGTGATCGATCCCAACGGCAACATCGCCAAGTTCGCCAAGTATTCCTCCATTCCCACATTGAGCCAGGTCTGGATGTACCTGCCTGTGGCCGTGGCCGGCGCGGGCATGATCATCTTCGAGCTGGAGCAGGTGTTCCTGCGGATTGAGGAATTCTACAAACCCGACGACCAAATCGGAAGGGAGGCTCAGGCACAATGAGCGGCGAAAACCTATCCACCCTGATTCTGCTGGGAAGCTTCCTGGTCATGGTCTTCCTGCGGTTCCCGATTGCCTATTCCGTAGGCATCTCCACGGTGCTGTGCCTGTTGAGCATGGGCCAGAACCTGACGGTGCTGCCGATGCAGATGGTGAAGGGCGTTTGGTCCTTCAGCCTGATGGCAGTGCCCTTCTTCATCACCATGGGCGTGTTGATGGGCTCCGGCGGCATATCGGATAAGCTGATCGCGCTGGCCAACAGCCTGGTGGGCTGGATGCGCGGCGGCCTGGCGATGGTGAACATCGTGGCCTCCTACTTCTTCGGCGGCATTTCCGGCTCGGCCAGCGCCGACACCGCGTCCCTGGGCTCAATACTGATTCCCATGATGGTTGACCAGGGCTACGACGCCGACTTCTCCACCGCCGTCACCATCACCTCCTCCTGCGAGGGCCTGCTGGTGCCGCCCTCTCACAACATGGTCATCTACTGTACCACTGCGGGCGGCATCTCCGTCGGCGCGCTGTTCATGGCGGGCTACCTGCCCGGCGCGCTGCTGGCGCTGAGCCTGATGGTGGGTTCCTACATCATCTCCGTCAAGCGCAACTATCCCAAGGGCGAGAAGTTCTCCTTCATGGGCTTCCTGAAGCAGCTGGGCACCTCGTTCTGGGCGCTGGCGGCGATACTGATCGTGGTCGTGGGTGTGGTCGGCGGCGTGTTCACCGCCACCGAGTCCGCCGCCATCGCGGTCATCTACTCGCTGATCGTGTCCGTGTTCATCTACAAGGGCCTGAACTGGAAGGGCGTTTGGAACGCGCTGGAGAGCTGCATCGATACGCTGGCCATCGTGCTGATCCTGATCTCCCTGTCCGGCGCCTTCGGCTACTGCCTGACCAACCTGCACGTGCCGGCCAAGGCCGCGGCCCTGATCACCGGCGTTTCCAGCAACCCTGTGGTCATCGCGCTGCTGATCAACCTGATCCTGCTGGTACTGGGCATGATCATGGATATGGCCCCGATCATACTGATTGCCACGCCCATCCTGCTGCCCGTGGCCCAGTCCATCGGCATCAGCCCGATCCAGTTCGGCATCATGGTGGTGCTGAACTGCGGCATCGGCCTGCTGACGCCGCCCGTGGGCGCGGTGCTGTTCATCGGTTCCGCCGTGGCCAAGCGCCCCATGGAGAAGGTGGTCAAGGCCACATTGCCCTTCTACATCTGCATGCTGATCGCCCTGCTGCTGATCACCTTCATACCCCAGATCAGCCTGTGGCTGCCCAGCGTGTTCGGCTACACAGTGTAAGGAACCTTGATTGGGAATTGGGAATTGTAGATGCGTATTCCAATGCGCAGGCGACGATTTCTCAATTCCCAATTACCAATATCATTCAGGAGTGACGACTATGAAAATGACATTCAGGTGGTACGGGGCGAAGTCCGACCCGATTCCGCTGAAGTACGTCAAGCAGATTCCCGGCATGACCGGCCTGATGGGCCTGCTGGACAAGCCCGCGGGCGTGGACTGGCCCGAGGATGAGTTCAAGGCCCTGGTGGACGAGGTGCACGGCGCCGGCCTGGAGCTGGAGGTCATCGAGAGCGTGAACGTCCACGAGGACATCAAGCTCGGTCTGCCCAGCCGGGAGGAATATATCGCCAATTATATCTCCACCATTAAAATGCTGGCCCGCAACGGCGTGAAGGTGATCATCTACAACTTCATGCCCGTGTTCGACTGGCTGCGCACCGACCTGGCCCGGGTGATTCCCGAGGATGGCTCCAATTCCCTGTACTTCGACGAGAAGGACCTGGGCGAGATGGGCCCGCTGGAGATCGTGCGCCGCACCGCCGCGGACAGCAAGGGCTTCAGCCTGCCCGGCTGGGAGCCGGAGCGCCTGGCGCTGCTGGAGAAGACCCTGAAGCAGTACGAGGGCATGACCGGAGACGACCTGCGGAAGCACTACAAGTACTTCCTGGACGCCGTGATCCCGGTGTGCGAGGAAGTGGGCGTGCGCATGGCCTGCCACCCGGACGACCCGGCATGGCCAATCTTCGGCCTGCCCCGCATCGCCCACACCGTGGAGCAGTACGACAAGATCATCAAGCTGCACGACAGCCCGGCCAACACTGTCTGCCTGTGCACCGGCTCCCTGGGCAGCAACCCCGACAACGACGTGCCCGCCGCCATACGCCACTTCGGCGAGATGAACCGCATCGGCGCGATGCATGTGCGCAACGTGAAGTTCCTGGGCCACCATCACTTCCGCGAGGCGGCGCACCTGTCTTCCACCGGCGATTTGGACATGTACGCCATCATGAAGGCTGTCCATGACACCTGCCCCGACACCTACGTGCGCCCGGACCACGGCCGCATGATCTGGGATGAGAAGGGCCGCCCCGGCTACGGCCTGTATGACCGGGCTCTGGGCGCGGCGTACCTGAACGGCCTGTGGGAGGCCATCGAACGCGGCTGAATACTGCCAGAGCACACTATCAACCTGTATACCCGGAGGTATGAAACATGAAAATCACCAAGAAGCAGGACGGCAGCGCGCTGGTTATCGCGCTGGAGGGACGCCTGGACACCACCACCGCACCCGAGCTGGAAGCTGAGCTGAAGACCTGCCTGGACGGCATCACCGACCTGACGCTGGATCTGACCAACCTGGATTACATCTCCTCCGCAGGCTTGCGGGTGCTGCTGTCGGCCCACAAGACCATGATGAAGCAGGGCCAGATGAAGGTGACCAACGCTTCGGAAATTGTGAGGGAAGTGTTCGATGTCACCGGCTTCTCCGACATTCTGAACATCGAGTGAGGAGGGAAGGCACATGATCAGTGATATCATCGAGATTACCAGCAGCGGCGAGAACATGGGCGCGGCGCTGGACGTTACCCGCAAAGTGGCTGCTTACGGAGACCTCGTCCCGAAGAACACCCTGCACCTGAGGCTGTTGGCCGAGGAAATGATGGGCCTGATGCGCTCCATCGCCGGGGAAGTCAAGGGCAAGTTCTGGATCGAGGGGGAGGAAGACGTCTACAAGCTGCACCTGAAGGTGGACGCCGCGCTGAGCAAGGAGAAGCGCCGGGAGCTGCTGGCAGCCTCCACCTCCGGCACGAACGAGGCCACCCGCTCCCTCATGGGCAAGCTGCGCAACTTCTTCTTCCAGTCCGCGGACGATGAGATCGCCGCTTACAACGGTTCCCTGCTGGGTAAGGGTATCAACGGCGACGGCGTCAAGCCGGTGACAGACTGGGAATGGTCGCTGACCCGATACCATGATACCCTGGCCGCCATGAAGGAGAAGCAGCCGGAGGCTGCCGAGGCCTGGGACGAGCTGGAGAAATCGGTCGTCAGCAACGTGGCCGATGAGGTGAAGATCAGCATAAAGGGCTTTGAGGCGGAGATGACCATCGTCAAGAAGCTGGTTTGAGGAGGTACGACCATGTTCCTGGACAAGGACTTTCTTCTGAATACCGAGGCCGCCCGCGTCCTCTACCATGAGGCCGCGGAGGACTGCCCCATCATCGACTACCACTGTCACATCAATCCCCGGGAGATTTGGGAGGATCGCCGCTATGAAAACATCACCCAGGTCTGGCTGGGGGGCGATCACTACAAGTGGCGCCTGATGCGCTCGGCGGGCGTGCCCGAGAAGTACATCACCGGCAGCCAGACCAGCGATCACGACAAATTCATCAAGTGGGCCGAGGTGCTGGGCAAGGGCATAGGGAACCCGCTGTACCACTGGAGCCACCTGGAGCTGCGCCGCTTCTTCGGCTACGAGGGCATACTGAACAAGAACACCGCCGAGGAGGTTTGGACGCTGGCCAACCGGAAGCTGCAAAGCGAGGGCTACAGCGTGCGGGGCCTGATCAACATGTCCAATGTTGAAACCATCTGTACCACCGACGACCCCGTGGACAACCTGGAGTGGCATGAGAAGCTGGCCGCAGACCCCACCTTCAAGACCGCGGTGCTGCCCGCCTGGCGGCCCGACAAGGCCATGAACCTGGAGAAGGCCACCTGGTTGGACTATGTCAAACAGCTGGAGACTGTCTCGGGCGTGAGGATCGACAGCTTCGCCGCGCTGAAGGAAGCGCTGAAAAAGCGCATGGCCTTCTTCCACGAGCACAACTGCCGCCTGAGCGACCACGGCCTGAACTATGTGATGTATGCCCCCGCCACCGAGGCGGAGGTGGAGCGCATCTTCGCCGACCGTGTGGCGGGCAAGATGCCTTCGCTGCACGAGGAGGACCAGTTCAAGCACGCCTTTATGCTGTTCCTGGCCGCCGAGTACAAGCGCCTGGGCTGGGTGATGCAGCTGCACTACGGCTGCCGCCGGGACAACAACGGCCCGATGTTCCGCAAGATGGGTCCGGATACCGGCTTTGACTGCGTGGATAACGGCGCGTCCTCGAACGACACCGCCGCCTTCCTGGGGGCGCTGGCCGAGGCGGACATACTGCCCAAGACCATCCTCTACAGCCTGAATACCAATGACAACGCCGCCATCGATACCATATTGGGTTGCTTCCAGCGGGATGAGGCCGTCGGCTACATCCAGCACGGCAGCGCCTGGTGGTTCAACGACCACTTCGACGGCATGACCGAGCAGATCAAGTCACTGGGGGCCCTGGGCTATTTGGCCGGGTTTGTGGGCATGCTCACCGACAGCCGCAGCTTCCTGAGTTACCCCCGCCACGAGTACTTCCGCCGCATCCTCTGCCGCGTGTTCGGCGAGTGGGTGGAGGAGGGCATGACTTAGCCCCACTAAGCCTGCGGAAAATCGCCTTGAAATGCAGGCAAATCCACTCGAAATTGCATCTCCCTGCATTTAGAAACACACTCTAGTATCATATCCCATTGTCCCTGCTGTCCACAATCCTTCCGTAATTGTCATACAGATAGATCGTATCCGTCTTTTTCTTGTTGATGACCTTCTTGTCGTCCCACAGCAGGTCATAATCGCCGTCGGTGGAGTTGGTGCCGACGGTCAGCGTAACGCCGGGGGAAAGGGAAGTACCCTCCGGGAAGGCGTACATCTCGCCGCCCTTGTCGGAGTACAGGTAGAAGCCGCTCATATCCACGGCAGTGCTGCCGCTGTTGGCCAGGGCGACGGTATCGTCGTCAGCGTCAACGTCGATGATACAGAGGCCGGAGACGGGAGCCGCCCCGATGTCCACGGCATTCACCGCCGCCTTGCCGCCTTCAAGGCTGACCAGCAGGCCAAGCTCGGCGTTCTGGGTCACGACCACCGTGCTGCCCGCCGCTTCCAGGCGGCTGACCACCTCGGGGGCCGGGGTTCCGGGCTTCTCCAGGCTGTCGGTGGAGATCACAGCCACCTGGGCTTTGGCGGCTCCGGCGAATTCGGCGCTGGTGGTGTCGTCGTCGCCATGGTTGGGCACCTTCAGCACCGCGCAGCGCAGGTCATCGCCCTGAGTCAGCAGCTCCGCCTCCTCGGGCAGCTCCATGTCGCCGGCCAGCAGCATCCGGCCCTGGGCGCTTTCCAGCATCATCACCAGCGAGTTGTTGTCGTCCTTGTCATCGAACAGCGATGCCGGGGCCAGCACCACCAGCCTTGCGCCGCTTTCGCCCAGGGGGAGCGCGTCGCCCCGCTCCAGCCACTGCACATCCTGCCCCCGCAGGGCTGCGGCCAGCAGCATCGGGTGCTTTTTCGCCTTTACGCCGGTGAACATGGCCGAGGCGTACCAACTGCCCACGGGAATGCTGCTCCATGCCAGCCATTCCAGGCCGCCGGCGTGGTCGTTGTCGGTATGGGTCAGGAATACGGCGTCCAGCTTTTCCACGCCCAGGTGCGCCAGCGCGGCTTTGACGCGGCCCATGGCCTTGGGCTTGCCGGCGTCGATCAGGCCCACCCAGTCGCCGACCTTCAGCACCAGCGCGTCGCCCTTGCCCACGTTGACGGCGAACAGCTGTACCGGACCACCGGTCTCGGCGGCGCAGCCGCCCAGCAGCGCCGCGATGAGCAGCAACGCCAGCAACCGAAGTATACGCTTCACGGCATTCACCTCCGAATCATATCTGTCCATACGCTATTGTTCCAAGAACGGGATGATATATTTGAGCGTGCGCATCCAAACAGCGAGGCAATTTGGATGCGCACGCCTGTTTCAGGGTATTACTTGGCCTGTTTCAGGTATTCCGCCAGCGCGGCGCGATCGTAGAAGGACTCGGGCTTGGTCAGTACGATGTCGGGAACGATGCCGCTGTCGATGTTGTAAAATGAGCCGTTCTTCATGATGGACAGCTGGTGGGTGCCGGAGATCTGGAACAGCGCGCCGGAGGCGGTGGTGCAGGGCAGCACCACGCAGCTGCCGCCGCCGGAGGTCTGGCCGACCATGGTGACCTTGCCGGATTCTGCGCAGGCCGCGGGCACCAGGTTGCCGCAGGAGAAGGAATGCATGGAGGTCAGGCAGTACAGGTTGTAGCCCTTGCTGACGGTGTCCAACTCCTCGTCATAAGTGCCGTCCCGGTCCACGTCGCAATGGTAGCTCATGTTGGTCTGGGCGCCGGTCAGCGTGTCGCGCAGGGTGACAGAGGCATCGCCCAGGAACCAGCTCATCACGAATACCGCCGCAGAGGCCATGCCGCCGCCGTTGTTGGAGAGGTCCATCACGATGTTCCTGATGGGGCTGTTCTCGCGCTTGATCTGCTCGTTGGCGTAGATGATGAGGTCGATGGTGTCCTGGGGGTCAGGCGACGCAAAGAGGTTGGTTTTGTAATATTCCGCATCTTCGCGGGCCTGGGTGAATCCGTCAAAGGTGATGAAGGCGGTGTCGCCCACCTCTTCGTAGCCGGGCACCCAGGAGCGGTAGACAGCCCTGCGGGCTTTGTCGAATGCTGCTACCTGCGCGGACATCGCCTTGCTGGAGGGCCCAACGACCATCGACGACGCGAAGGTGTTCAGCAGGGGATCCTGCTCGCCGGCCAGCACGGAGCCGCTGAGGAAGCCGCTGTGCCCGTCGTCCATGTACCTGCCGGTCAGCACCATCAGGGCCAGGTCGAATTTCCGGGGATCGGTGCCGGCCAGGTCCTGTACAAGGCCGGTCTCCATGGCCATCAGGGTGCCGAAGTCCTTGATGTTGTGCTCGGGCTTCAGGCCGTAGAAGTTGTCCAGCAGGAAGCGCAGCTCGTTGTAGTTGAACATGGCAAAGCTCTCGCTGAACGGATGGGGTTCCACATCGAACCGCTGATCGGCCAGCGGGGCCTGGTAGGCGCAGCCCAGCACCCTTTCGCCGGTGAAGATGTACTGCAAATACTCCATGCCCAGGAAGATGTCGTTCATCGTCTGGAAGGGTATATAGCACTTGTCGTCCACGGCGATCAGATCGATATCATAATCGCCCAGCTTAAACTCTACCATATCGCCCAGGCGATTGTGGTAATAGCCGTCAATGCCCGCCATGGTGAACAGGTGCTTTTCCTTGTTCGCGTCGGCAGCCTGGTCGCCATCAGCCTGGTCGTCATCGGCCTGGTCGCCATCGTCCTCAGCCTTCGACACGGCATCGGAGTTGTCCTCATCCTTCTCCTCGTCGGGAAGGGAAGAAGTATCCAAGCCCAGGTCATCGGGGTTCACGTCCTCACCGTTCATGAGCTTCCATGTCATCAGAGCCGCCTTCGACATCTGATCGAGGTCGATGGGTTCGGCCTCCGGCAGGTCCATGACGGTCACCGCCGCCTTGGAGCCCACCGACTGGGTGAAGCCGTTCAGGTTCAGGAAATAAAGCACTTCATTGTCGGTGTTGACGAACAGGGTGCTGCCGTTGTCCTCGCGGGTGACGGAGAACTCGGAGTCCGCGTGCTTCTCCACCTTGTAGTCGATGCCTTCCTTGCCCAACTCTGCAAGGACGCCGGAGAGGAAGGCGGCGTATTCGTCCAGCGCCACATAGGGGATGTCGCCGCCGTTGACGAAATACAGGGTCATTTCACCCTCGTCGGGATCTTTGTCGGAATCGAACTGATGCAGGTAGGGAAAGGCCTTGGCTTCTACGGTGTAGGCTGCGGGGGCTTCCTCAACCGTCTCAGGGACCGCCTCCGCTGCCTCTGCCAGGGCGGGCGCGGTCATCAGCAGCAGCGAAAGCACCAGTGCCAACAGCTTTGTCAGTTCCATGGGGTTTCCTCCTTTTTTGTTTGGAATGAAGACATTATAACATGCTTCCCATGGCAAAGTAAAGGAGATGAAACACGACGAATATTTAAACGC